>SLCY01000077.1 GCA_007125585.1 Bacteroidales bacterium | reverse complement strand
TGACGTCCTGCCACTGGGTGAAACCACGGGTGCCAGTCCGGTCAAGTAAATGTTCAACCCTTTCGGTCAGGGCCTGGTTGTAGACGATGAATATTGCTTTCATGCGTTATCATTTCGTTTCTGTGTGATATTCTGTTGTTTTGTTTAGCTGTTGGCTTTAGGCTGGCTTTTTTCCAGTTGTTTTTTCTTCTCTTTTTTAACTTTTTGTACGCCGAACAGGACATATATTACGGGGACAAAGACCAGGGTCACGAGGGTGGAGAATGACAGTCCGCCAATCACCGCGATGGCCATAGGGGCCCAGATCTCAGCCCCTTCGCCGGCCGAAAGCACCATGGGGATCATTGCCAGCAGTGTGGTCAGGGTGGTCATCAGCACCGGGCGCAAACGCGACTTGCCTGCGGTGACCACCGATCTTACCACGCTCATGCCCCGTGCAACCAACAAATTGGTAAAGTCGATCAGCACAATGGAGTTTTTCACCACGATCCCCACCAGGATAATCCCTCCTATCAGGGAGATGACCGAAAGGTCTGTCCCGGTGAAAAACAGTGCAAGCACCACCCCGGAAAAGGCAAAAGGCACGGCCATCATAATGATAAGGGGCATGCGGAATGACTCAAACTGGGCAGCCATTACCACATACACCAGGAATATGCTGAGCAAAAGCAGCAACCCAAGGTCTGCAAAGGCCTCTTGCTGGTCTTGTATTTGTCCGCCAAACGCCACGTCAATACCTTCGGGAAGGGACATCTCATCGAGTTCGGCCTGGATGTCGGCGGTGACATGACCCAGTGAACGTTCATGTAACCCACTCGACACGGTGAGATAGCGGACACGGTTCTTGCGCTCGATATTAGGTGGTGCAAAAAATTCCTGTACCGAGGCAAACTCTTTCACCCTGACCATTTGGCCCATTGGTGTCCGGATGGAGATATTCCCCACATGATCAATGCTGTTTCGGAACTCTTCTTTATGCCTGACCACGACATCGTACTCCTCGCCATCTTCACGGTACAGTGTGGCTGTCATCCCTTCCACCCGGTTGCGGATTGCTTGCGATACCATATTGGCATTCAGGCCGAAGCGGGACATTTTTTCCTGATCGGGGATGATCCGGAGCTCGGGGCGTTCATGTCCCCGGCTGATGGAGATGTCGCGAACCCCTTCGATACCTTCCATCCGACGTCCAAGCTCGTTGGCCACCACGTTGGTTGCATCAAAGTCGTCCCCGTAAATTTCCACTTCGATGGGGGCTCCCATCCCCATTCCTCCCCCACCCTCGGTGGAGACGGAGTAGTTCACAATTTCGGGGAACCGTTTCAGGTCCTGGCGAAGGGACTCGGCCACCTGCCACACATCCCTTTCTCTTTCCCTTTGTGGGATCAGCCGCATGGTAAGGTCGATGGTATGGCTGCCTCCGGCAGCGCCAAACATGCTGGCCATGGCATCTGCCCCGGCACTAACGCTGTAGAGATCGATCTCCGGGTAGTTGTTTTCGATAATCTGCTCTATGGCCCGGGCTGTTTTGGCGGTTTCTTCCAGGCGCAGGCCCACGGCCAGTTCAATATCGGCATCCAGCCTGTTCTGGTCCGACTCGGGCATAAAGGTGCTGCCGATAAATGGCAGCAGCAGGAAGCTTCCGGCAAATATGAGCACGGAGGCCACGACGACGACGGCTTTTTTGCTGACAGCCCATGTAAGGAGCTGGCCGTATCCATTGTCGAGGCCCTCCAGCACCCGAACAATAAAGTTTGTGACCTTTGGCCCGAACCCCGAACTTCTTCCCGCGCCTGCGACCAAAAGCTTCGATGAAAGCATGGGGGTGAGTGTCAGGGCGGCCAGTGTGGACACAGAGATGGTGATGGCCACAATAAAGCCCAGCTGACGGAAAAACAGTCCCATCAGGCCGGTGATCATTGTCATGGGGAGGAAAACCGCCAACACTGTCAGTGTAGAAGCCACCACCGCCAGTCCCACTTCATTGGTGCCATAGACCGATGCCTCTCGCGGGTAGCTGCCTTTTTCCGTGTGTTTGCTGATGTTTTCCAGCACCACGATGGCGTCGTCCACCACCATTCCCATGGCAATGGTCAAGCTGGATAAAGAAATCAGGTTCAAGGTGTTGCCCGAGAAATACAGGTAGACAAAAGCGGCTATCAGCGATATCGGTATGGTCAGGATGATGATAAACGTAGCCCGCCAGCGTCCGATGAAAAAAAGCACCACGATGGTCACGAAGATGGCGGCAAAATACAATATGTTCACCAGGTTGTTCACCGCATCGGTGATAAACTCAGAAAGGTCAACGATGATCAGCAGTTCCACATCCGGTGGCAGGTTTTCACGGATCGCGGGCAGCCTTTCGTTGATCTCGTTGGCTATTTGAACGGTATTGGCGCCCGATTGCCGCTGCACGACCAGCCGGAGGCTACGCTCCTGGTTGAGTCGCTCATCCACGGTTTGCTCACGAAGCGTATCTCTTACCGCCGCCACGTCGCCCAGGTACACGGGGTTGCCTGCGAAGGTCCCAACCACCATTTCTTCCATGAAACGGCTTTCTTCAAACTCTCCAACGAAGCGCAGCGGGTAGTCCATCTGGCCCATCTTGATGTTGCCTGCCGGGCGATTGATGTTTTCGGCAGCCAGTGCACCGCCGATCTGTTCAACCGTCATGTTGAAGGCGTCCAGTTTTTCGGGGTCTACATTGACCTGTATCTCGCGGACGGGTTCCCCGGCAATGAAGACGGTGCCGACACCTTCAATGCGGCTCAGGGGGTTGACCACATTCTCGTCAATGATCTTGGTCAGGGCCTGGTAACTTTCGTCAGCAGTGGCAGCCATCACCATTACGGGGATCATGGCCGAACTGAACTTAAATATGGTGGGCTGTTCTATGTCATCAGGCAGGAAGCGCGCGATCCGGTCAATGACATCGCGGACCTCATTGGTGGCTTCGTCCAGGTTGCTTTCATATTCAAACTCCAGGATGATGTTGGACACATTATCGCGCGACACCGAAGAGATCTCTTTCAGGTCGGTGATGGTGCTGAGGTTGTCCTCCAGGGGGCGCGTAACATTGGTTTCAATGTCGGAAGCGCTAGCTCCCGGATATATGGTCGATACGCTGATGATGGGCGGTTCAATATCAGGATAGAGGTCAAGCGGCAGCTGGGTCAGGCTGTATGCACCGATGGCCACCAGGGCTATGAATACCATCAGGGTGGTTATCGGTTTATGTACGGCGGAACGAGAGATCTTCATCAGGGTACAATTTTTAGTTCACGATTTCTACTTCTGACTGGTCCATCAGGTTGTGCTGGCCGGTGGTCACCAAAAGTTCGCCTTCTTCCAGTCCGGCAAGGATTTCCAGCTTATCATCAAAGGTCCGTCCCAGGGTGACCGTTCGTCTGTGCGCCAGGCCATCTTCCACCACAAACACGAACCGCTCATCGGAGCCTACTTGCTTGCGGACGGCCAGTGCGGGGACCAGCAATCCTTCTATCTCGCCGGCATTCAATGTTACCCGGCCAAACATTCCGGGCCGCAGGGCAAGGTCATCGTTTCGCACCAGGATTTCAACCTTGAAGGTGCCTGAAGCCCTGTCGATGGTGGGATAGATCTTGTTCACCCGGCCCTTAAACTCCCGGCCATGATAGATGTCGGAGGTCACGATGGCCTCCTGTCCTTTTTCTATCATGGGAAAGAAACGCTCTGAAGCACCGATTGTGATCTTCAACGGCTGGATCTGTTTGAGCGATACGATGGCAATTTTGCCTTCGGGCGTGGCTGGTGACATGGTAAACATCTCCCCATCGCTATTGTACCTGCCGGTAATGATGCCGGGGATGTTTGCGCGTATCCTTGTGTTTTCCTCCAGGTTTTCCACATTGCTTTTGGCCACGTCGTATTGCGTCTTCAGCTGGTCATATTGTTGCCTGGTGACCGCTCCGACTGCCAGCAGGGTGTCCAGGCGGCGGAGCTCTTCCCGCAGATTGTCGAGCTGGACCCTGGCCTGAAACAGCTGTGTGCGGTCCATTTGTATGAGCAGCTGATCTTTTTCCACCTGGTCGCCGACATCCACAAAGATTTGCTCAATACGTGCAGGACCGGGGGCTACAACATAGGCTTCCTCATAGGCCTGTACTGTCCCTGTTGTACGGATGTCCTGGATCAGTGTGGTTTTTTCGGTTTTGGTCAGCTCAACCAGGACCTTTTCCTGCACCTCCTCCTCTTCTTCGGTGATCATCGCGCATGCGCCAAAAAGCATCAAAAAGGCGAGAAAAAACAGATGCTGGCGTTTATAAAACGTTTTCATGACTTGGTGGTTTTTCTTTGTTTGTTTATAACTTGTTGTTTTCTCCAATAAACTTATCGTATTCAGCCCTGGCATGCAGGATCTCATGTTTTGCCTGCAGCAGGTTAAAGCGTGCCTGGGTGAGTGCCACCTCGCTATCGTTCAGTTCCATCAGTGTCCCTTGCCCTGTTTCATATCGTGTCTTCGCAATCTCGAAGCCCCTTTCGGCCATTCGAACGTTGCCGCGGGCGTTGGCGGTTTTCTCCAGAGCGACCGTCAATGACTTCAGGATATTGTCTAGTTGAATATCCAGGTTGTCTTCAAGGTAATCGCGTTGCAGCTTGATCTGTTCACCGAGGATTTGCAGCTGCCGTGTTTGGTTTCGGACGGCAAAACCATTGAACAGGGGGATGGTCAGCCTCAGTCCGGCCGAGAATGTCTCTACCCACTGGTAGTCGCCAAACCGGAAGTGGTTGGCCTCGGTCTGATACTGGTAGTTGCCGGCCAGGTCAAGGCTTGGCAAGCCTCCGGCTTTCACTGTTTCGGCCCGTTGGTTGACCAGGTCGAGCTGCAGGTCCATTTGCACCAGATCGGTGTTCCTGCGCAGGCTCCTGTCGGCATCCTGTATGTTAAAGCCGGACAGTCTGTTCAGGGCCATGTCCGACATGTTGCCCTGTAAGGCCAGGGGCTGTGCCTCTTCAAGTCCGATGAGCGCTTTCAGATAATTGATGGCCACCTCATAGGCGTTTTCTGCCTGTAAAACGTTGGGCCTCAAGTTTTCTGTCTGCACCTCCGCACGTATCAGATCGTATTCCGCCACCAGGCCCTGCTCATGCAAGCGCCGGGTACGTTCGAGGTTTTCGCTGGCATTCCGGAAGCTCTTCTGCATCACCTCTTTCGACTCTTTGGCCAGCAAAACATCAAAAAAGGCCATTTGGACGTTATATTCAAGTTCAACTTTACTTCCACGGAACTGTTCGCCGGCCAGGGTCTTTTCGATCCGTGCTGCACGCAGTGATCGATTAAGCCCCATGTTCAGCAACGGCATACTTGCCGACAGGGCTCCCATGAAGCTGTTGTCGGATCCCACTTCGAGGTATCCGTTGCCAAAGGGGCTGTCGTCGGGTAAAAAGATGATGGGCCGTTTGATGTTGCGGTTGTACATTCCGCTGGCATTCAGTGAAGGAAGATAGCTTCCCCTGATATCCTGCAGTTCCAGCCCGGCACTTTCGATGTCCAGCCTGGCCACTTTGAGGGTGGGGTTGTTCTCCCTGGCGAAGGCCATCACCCCGTCAAGGTCAAGCAACAGGGTGTCGGACGGATTCCGGCCCTGGGCGGGCAACATACTCACGGTCACATAAACCGCGGCGGCAATTATCGCTTTGACATGGGGCTTCATTCTGGTCCCCTTACACATACTCTTCATACTTGTTATTGTAAAACAGGTTTTCAACTTCTTTTAATCCTTTTTCGGTGGCCAGGCTCCTCAGGAAGCCTGTGATGATATGACGGAACAATTCGGTTCGCGGGAAGCGATCGGGAGGAAAAGCCCCGGTGTCCGACATCATATCGACATGCGCATACAGCAGTTTGCTTGCAATCACCGGATCAGTCTCTTCCCTGAAATAACCCTGCTCTATTCCGTGAGAGATCAGTTTCGTGGTGTAAGACTCCCGCTCTTTGATCATATCCAGGATCCTGTTGTTCCAGATATTTGGATGGAGCTTTTTTAATTCATTCACAAAGTTGGGATGATGGTCCTTTAACCGCAACAAAGTGTGCCGGAAATGACGATGGATGACATCAACGGGGTTCTGTGCCTGCCTTTCCAGTTCTTGACGCTTAGCAATATATATATTGTAATGGTGGTCGATGCATTGGCCAAGCAGCGCTTCCTTGTTGGGAAAACACTCATAAAGTGTTCGTTTGGAGATGCCCAGTGCTTCGGCCACATCATTCATGGTCACAGACCGGATGCCGTTCTTGAAAAACAGTTCCGAAGCCTGATCAATCATTTGTTCTTTGGGATCCATAACCATCAATATAAAATGTAAAACCCAAAGAGTTTTTTGGGTTTTCTATAAAACAGTACTGTTTATGACAGAACGTGTGCCAACACCATCGATTTTGTTTTTCGTTTGCTTGAATGGTGATTTTACAAGCATTTGGCGAAGTTAAAAAAACTCGGAAAACCTAAAGGGTTTTTTTGGTAATTTAACACTTTTACAAATTTGAAGAAAAGCTGTCCGCGGCTGGACATGGTGTATACACCTGCGCACACTGTGTTTGAAACACTGAACACGGTGCCGGAAAGGGTGATCAAAGGAAAGGGGGGAAATGTCTATTGTCAGGCTGCCAGGTTATTATCCGCCGTAATTGGTGATCTCACGGGTAAGCTGAAAGTCGAAATCCGGGTATTCATAGATGGACATACGTGGTTCTGTTTCTCCGATGGAATAGCCCCAGAGGGTCTCATAGTTCTTTTTGTCTTCGCCCATCCACTCCAGCTGGTCCAGGTAGTTGGCAACGGACTTTGATTCTATGATGACGAACTTGCCCATTTTATCGATCACGGGACTGTGGCTGCGGGTATGGTCGTGGTCAAACTCAAGGATGCGCCGTCCGTCGTTTGTGATGCCAATAACGCGGTATGTCATGCTTTTGCCAACCCCTGGCAGGTTCAGAACGTTCCTGTCGGTGGCCAGGAAGGGGATGCCGGCCTCATTGCGCAAGCCATCGATGTGCTCTCTCATCTTTTCCGCCTCCAGGGGGAATGAACGGATCTGCTTCCTGTATTTCTTTGGGATCTCCCCGATGACCTTCTCTTCGGTCTGTTCCTGGGTGGCGCGTGCATTGGTGGCAAATTTAAAGGCGTTTTCCCTGTACCCTTTTACGGAAAAGGTATAATACGGCAGCACGCCCACATCGTTGAGCACCTGGCGCAGTTTGTTCGTATGGCCACGGCGGCTTGCGGGTGAGGTGAACACCAGCTGGTTGGTGACCGTCCATCCCGCGGCTGTCAGTCTTGATATGCCACGTTCTGCTTCCGGGGTTATTTCCATGGGCGACTGGAAATGGGTTTGGATCACAAACTGTTTGATGCCAACCATGGAGGCTTTTTCCTTGAATTCGGCAAGAACACGTATCAGGTCCTCCGTAACGCGTTGGGGGAGGTATGCCAGCAGGCGGGTTCCCAGCCTGACGCGCTGTATCTCTGCATTTTTTTCCCCATCAGCTAGTGCCTCATTCTTTTTCTTCTTCCTGGCAGCCATCTCATACACGGCATTCAATATCTTCTCCATTGATTTGTCGGAGCTCATGAGGGCATCCCCGCCGGTGATCAGTATGTCGCGCAACATGGCGTCATCCTCCCAGTATCTCATGATCATCTCCAGCTTTGCGTCCCATGATTCTTTGGGCCTGAGCTCATCAAGGTCAAAGTTCAGGTTGCCTCTCTGGAAGTCATACATCCGCTGGCAGGAGGCGCACAACCCTGCACAGGCCCGTCCCATGGTGTCGGGGATCATGATGGCCACCTCCGGGTAGCGACGGTGGATGTTGTGGCTGGTAGGCAATATCCATCCGGCGGCATTGGGCTTGCCGGGCTCCACGATGTCTTCCTTTTCCCAGGCCACAATATGGCCAAACTCATCCACCAGCTCTTTTGAATAAATAACATAATAGCGGATGGCCAGGTCCTTGCCAATGGCAAACTCCGGGACATCCACATTTAGCAGTGACAGGTAGTAGGGGTTCACAAAAAACGGGATGCCCTGGTCGCGTGCCCTGTACAAAAGCGCCATGACCTCCTCACCAAGCGAAGACCCAAGCATCTCATTCAACGTGTCAGGGTCTCGTATGGCAAACTTCAGGTGAAACAGGTAGTTGTCCCACCATTCATTCATCAGGTTGACCTTTTCCTGCATGGAAGCATCCCGGGGGAACGAAAAGCGCTTGCTGGTCATTGTCTTGTTGTCGATCTTGTCGATCAGCACCCTGATGATACGTGCCTTGTTCTCTGCGCGTATTTGTTTCACCCTGGGATCCAGTCCCGAGGGGTAATCTTCCATCCATTGCACCACCTGCTCCCTGGATGGCAGCTTGTGGGTGGCACTTCCCTTGAACTGCCTGAACAGGTGCAACATGTCGAGGAAAAAATCCTCTGAAGCCTGGCTGTTACCAGTCCGGGCTGCCAGCCAAAGGACCTTGAAGGGCGCATTGAGCACTTTCCCGCCACGGAGATTGAGGTCTTCATAATCCTGTCCCTCGTGGTCGAGGTAATCGAGGAGGCGGACAGCGGCGTAGTCCTGCCACTTGAGTTTCCTGATGGCTTCGTAGCCCGTGGCTTCAAAACGGTAAAACCGGCAAGCATGCGGGTTGGCCTCCATATGGGTTGCTGCCATGGCACGGATGCCATCAGCAAAAGCCGCCTCATCCGGGGTCTCGTCGATCAGCTGCTTTATGTCAGGGTTTTCTTGTAAAAGCTGCTGCAGGACCTGGCGGGCTTTCCCGGATATCCTTGATGTATTGATTGTATTGTCGGATGTCAAAGACATAAATGTTTGATTTTTGTGTTTGGCATAATGCATTCTTGATGGAGCCGGCCATCGACTGTCAAAGTTAGTAATTATTTTTTGGGAAATACGGCAGCTGATGTGCCGGCAAACTACCTGAGCCCCTTAAATCCAGTGCGCAGCGATGGTTCAACGAAGGTTGCCAACAGGCCAAAGAGGGCCATCAGTGCCAGGTGGGCCGGGAACATCCATGCAGCGGGGAGGGTTCCGGTAAGTTTGCTGATGAAGTAAATGCCAATGGCGGAGGCGATCAGGATGATTATACGTTTCAACGCATAGGGTATTTTATAGTGTTTTTGGCCAAACAGGTATGACAGCAAAGCCAGGGAGAAATAACAGACGAGGGTTGCCCAGGCTGATCCGTGGTAGCCAAAGTGCGGGATCCACCAGATGTTGAGCAGTATGGTGATCACTGCGCCTGCGACGGCGAACCAGGCACCATAGGCGGTCTGAGATGTCAGTTTATACCATATAGACAGGTTCCAGTATATCCCGAGGAAGAGGTTTGCCAGCAACAGTACCGGAACGACGGCAAGTCCCTCGTGAAACCCTGGACCGATGAAGTGTTTCACCACGTCCATAAACAGCGTGATGCCAAGGAATATGAACAGGCATGCCAGCACAAAATAGTTCATCACTTTGGCAAACAGTTCCTTTGCATTTTGCCGGGCGGCCTGGGAGAAGAAGAACGGCTCGGCGGCAAACCTGAATGCCTGCACAAAGATGGTCATCATCATGGACAGCTTGTAGACGGAGCCGTATATACCCACTTGCGCCAGGGCGATGTTTTCCGGCAGGATGTATTTCAGCAGGAGCTTGTCCAGTGCTTCATTCACCCAGCCGGCCATGCCGGCTACGAGCAGGGGCAGTGCATAGATGATCATGCGTCTCCAGATCACGGGATCAAACACCCATTGTGCCGATAGCATCACAGGCGAAAGCATCAGCAAGGTAACCAGGGTGGCCGCCAGGTTTGCAATAAACACATAGCCCACACCAATGGCCGGATCATAGACCTTGTCGATCAAGGGCATCAGCCACCGGGGCCCGTCTTGGGTCAGCCACGGACAAAGCAGGAGAAAGAAAAGGACCAGGCCGATGTTTACACCTATGCCTGTCAGGCGTGTGATGGCAAACCGCCAGGGTCTGTTTTCAGCCCGCAAACGCGCATAGGGTATTGCCGCCAGGGCATCGAGGCCCACAATGGTCCCCAGCAGGACAATATACTCCACGTTGTCCGGATACTGCATCATCTCTGCAACAGGACGGCGAAAAAACACCACGAAAAAGATAAACAGGAACGAGGTGATCAAAACCGACAACAGGGTGGTGCTGAAAATGCGCTCTTTTTGGTCAGGCTGAGCCTCTGAGAAACGAAACAGTGCGGTTTCCATGCCATATGTAAGCACGATCAGCAGGAAGGCCACATATACGTACATTTCCGTGACCACGCCATATTCACCCGGCACGAAGACACGGGTATACAGGGGCACCAGCAGGAAGTTGATCACCCGGCCTATGATGTTGCTCAGACCATAAATTGCCGTTTGCCCTGCAAGGCGCCTTAGTGGGTTCACTCCTTATGCTTTATGTCCTATTGGTTGGCCGCTTCCTGGGCACGGACCCTTGCTTTCCACTCCTGGTAGGTCTTTTGAAAAAAGTCAGGATCGTTCACACGCAACCAGGTGCCGTATTTGACATAATCGGGGATCCTGCCTCCATTTGACTTTTTTTGATCCTCCGGAATCCCCATTTGGTTCAGATGTCGTTCATAGGAAATCTTGCTAGGCCTGTCTTCTTTTCTGTTCATAACGACTTGTTTTTTAACTGCTTCGATAGGCAACGACTGCCGAAAAACAGGGGCGCCCCGCGAAACAGACTGTTTATGATTTTATTTTGTAGCCCCGACAGGAATCGAACCTGTATCTAAAGTTTAGGAAACTTCTATTCTATCCGTTGAACTACGGGGCCAAATGTATTTACAAAGATAAGCAGTTTATTGAAATTTTAAAAATCAAAGACGTTAAAAAAGGATTATGAGGCCAACAATTTCGACCAAACATGGTTTCCAGAATGAATATAGCCGGTTGTGGGCGGGCAGTGTTGGGAGCGAACCAGTGCCAGGGTTTTTTCTGGATTGCGTGCCAGGGGCAGCAGGGTGCCGGCTGCCGGGGAGATGGTGCCGGAAGGCTGTTGTTTTTAGAGAAGAACCGTGCTTTACGAAACAGTGCTTCCGTTGCCGAAGGCCTGTTCCGGGGTTACAAACGCCAGTTCGCCATCACTGTTTTCTGCCATCAGGAGCATGCCGTGCGATTCGATGCCTTTGATATTCCGGGGCTTCAGGTTGGCCAGCAACAACACTTTTTTGCCGACAACCTCTTCGGGTTTATAGAATTCAGCGATGCCTGAAACCACGGTCCGGCGATCCAGCCCGGAGTCTACCGTCATTTTCAACAGTTTTTTTGTCCTGGCCACTTTTTCTGCGGTTAAGATGGTCGCAACGCGGATATCCATTCGTGAAAACTCATCAAAGCTGATCTCCTCTTTTGCCGGCTCCGCCCCTTTCATTTCATTATTGTCTTTGCGGGTATTCAACAGTTTCTCAACCTGGGCGGCGACCTGTGCATCTTCAATCTTTTCGAAAAGCAATTCCGGCTTGCCAACCTGGTGTCCGGGCGGGAGCAGGGTTGTGGTGCCGCCATCCTGCCAGCTGCCTGGCTGAATGTCCAGCATTTTTTGCAACTTTTTGGCTGTAAACGGCAGGAATGGTTCGGAGAGAACGGCCAGGCCTGCACATATCTGCAGGCATATATTCAGGATCGTCTGCACACGGCCGGGTTCAGTCTTGAAGATCTTCCACGGTTCGGCTTCGGTAAGGTAACGGTTTCCCAGGCGCGCCAAGTTCATCATCTGCGCCAGTGCTTCCCTGAAACGATACTGCTCTATGCTTTGCCCAATGGTTTCCGGAAAAGTTTTCATCTGCTCCAGCGTTTCCTTGTCATCAGCTGTAAGGTCAGTGATCGCAGGCACCTGTCCGTCAAAATACTTGTATGTCAATACCAGGGTGCGGTTCACGAAATTTCCGAAGATGGCCAGCAGCTCATTGTTGTTGCGGGCCTGGAAGTCCTTCCAGGTAAAGTCGTTGTCTTTGGTCTCGGGTGCGGCGGCACATAGCACATAGCGCAGCACATCCTCCTTCCCGGGGAAGTCCTCAAGGTACTCATGCAGCCATACTGCCCAGTTGCGTGACGTGGAGATCTTGTCGTTCTCCAGGTTCAGGAACTCGTTGGCAGGCACATTGTCAGGCAGGATGTATGACCCTTCCGCATGCAGGATGACGGGAAAAATGATGCAGTGGAACACGATGTTGTCCTTTCCGATGAAATGCACCAGCTTGCTTTGCGGGTCTTTCCAGTATTTTTCCCAGTCTTTGCCGCTGGCCTCACCCCATTCCCTTGTGGCGGAGATATATCCGATGGGTGCATCAAACCAGACGTACAACACCTTGCCTTCTGTTCCTTCCAACGGCAGTTTAACGCCCCAGTCAAGGTCGCGGGTGACAGCCCGAGGCTGCAACCCCTGATCTATCCACGACTTGCACTGCCCGTACACGTTTGGCTTCCAGTCGTGTTTATGGGATTCCAGTATCCACCGGCGCAACATGGGCTCATGCTTGTCGAGCGGCAGATACCAGTGGCGGGTCTTCTTCATCACCGGCTTGTTGCCACTCAGCATGGAGCGGGGATTGATCAGGTCGGTGGGACTCAGGGAAGTGCCGCAGTTCTCACACTGGTCGCCATAAGCCTTCTCATAGCCACAGTGCGGACAGGTGCCCACAATATAGCGGTCGGCCAAAAACTGCTCGTTCTCCTCATCATAATATTGTTCTGAATCCTTTTCGATGAACGCCCCTTTGTCGTATAGCGTTTTAAATATTCCTGCTGCGGTTTCATGATGCACCTTCGCTGAAGTGCGGCTATACACATCGAAGGTGATCCCAAATTTGGCAAAAGCGTTTTTAATGAGGTGGTGATATTTATCCACAATCGTTTGGGGCGTGGCATTTTCCTGCCGGGCCTTGATGGTGATCGGCACGCCATGTTCATCGCTTCCGCAGATATATATCACGTCTTCCCCCTTCAGTCGGAGGTATCGGACATAGATATCGGAAGGGACGTACACACCGGCAAGGTGCCCTATGTGTATCGGCCCGTTGGCATAAGGGAGGGCTGCCGTGACAGTGTGGCGCTTGTATTTGATATTGTTCTTTGCAGTCATCGTATGGAAATTGTTTTTTTGTTGGCGGCCCGGTGTGTTCTTTCAGATGGTGAACAGCATCCGACGCCCCCCGTTTGAAGCTGTTATGCTGATTGCCGGCGAAACACCCCGCGGCCAGGCTTTTTAATGTTCAGGGTGCAAAGGTAGTAAATGTTGATGAGTTGGGTTGGCACAGGGGGATGGTCTGCAAAGAAAATATTAACTTTGCATCAATAAACTGACGGAATGGCATGACTTGTTGCGGTCCCGCTCCGGAGCCACCAACATTATGCGCGATCACCGACGGTCGGTGCCAGCCACGGTGCTTGCGGCCGTTGCTTTCAGCGCTGCCACACAGGGACCATTGACTGTCAAGTCACACACCAACACCATATGAATATGGACATACAATCCATCAAACAACGTTTCGGGATCATCGGACACTCACCCAGACTGGACCGTGCCATTGATGTGGCGCGTCAGGTTGCCCCTACCGACATCACGGTGTTGATCAGCGGGGAGAGCGGGACGGGCAAAGAGGCCTTTCCAAAGATCATCCACCACCTGAGTGCACGCAAGCACGGGCCCTACATTGCTGTTAACTGCGGGGCCATCCCTGAGGGGACCATTGACTCGGAGCTTTTCGGACATGAGAAGGGCTCTTTTACCGGGGCCCATGATGCACGCAAAGGTTATTTTGAGGTGGTCAACGGAGGGACCATCTTTCTTGATGAAGTGGCGGAGCTGCCTACGCTGACGCAGGTAAGGCTGTTGCGCATCCTGGAGACGGGTGAGTTTATCAAGGTGGGGTCTTCCAAAGTGCTGAAGACAGACGTCCGTGTAGTGGCCGCCACCAATGTGGACCTTCAGGAGGCCGTATCGACGGGAAAGTTTCGTGAAGACCTCTACTATCGTTTGAGCACGGTGCCGATCCACATGCCCCCGCTCCGCGAACGCAAGGAAGACATCATCATGCTTTTCAAGAAGTTTTCGGCCGATTTTGCCGAGAAGTACCGCATGCCTCCCCTGCACCTGACACACGATGCAGAGCAGTTGCTGATCAACCACCGCTGGTCGGGCAACGTTCGGCAGCTCAAGAACCTTGCCGAGCAGCTTTCCGTTATCGAAAAAGACCGCTACATGACTGCCGACATCATCAACGAGTACCTGCCCAGGGAACCCCACAACCCCTTGCCGGTATTGTTTAACGAAGGGGGGCGGGAAACTGCCGGTCTCAATGAACGCGAGATCCTGTACAAGCTGCTGTTCGAGATGAGACGGGACATTACCGATATGAAAAAGGTGATCGTTCAGATGATGGAAGACGGACAGGTGTCAAGGGGCTTCCAGGAAGAACATGCACACCTCATTGAAAAAATCGCCAAAGACAGTGATCTGCCAAGGGTTTATCAGGACAACGCGGCAAGCATCCCGCACGACCGCGACGAGGAGGACATGGTCGAAAGTTATGAGGAAACACCCCACGAGTACATTGAAGAGAGCCTGTCCATACAGGAAAAGGAAAAAGACCTGATCGAAAAGGCCCTTCACAAACACAAAGGCCGGCGAAAGAAAGCAGCAAAAGAGCTTGGCATCTCAGAAAGGACGCTTTACCGCAAAATTAAGGAATACAATATCTGAACTGAGAGGCGGGCATTAACAAGATCATTCAAAGAGCTTTAAAAACCATCCGATTTTGATTACCTTTGCAAGCCGAATCTGATACAGGAGATGACAATGAAAATAACCCGTAACATTAGATGGTTGTTGCTTCTGGTGGCTGGCTCTTTTTTGGCTGGCTGCGGGGTATATTCTTTTACCGGTGCCAGTATTCCGCCCCAGGCGGAGACCATTTCGGTAGACTATTTTCCGAATGACGCGATGCTCGTGCAGCCGACCCTGAGCCAGCGATTCACCGAAGAGTTGCAGAACAAGTTTTTACGGCAAACCAACCTGCGTATGGTGGAAGGCGTAGGTCATCTGCATTTTGAGGGCAACATTGTAGGATACAGGACAGAACCGATTGCCATCACGGGCGATGACAGGGCTGCCATGAACCGCCTGACCATTAGCGTCAGGGTGGCTTTCTTCAACGAGTTTGATGAGGGGGCGGATTTTGAACGCACCTTTTCGCGCTATTTTGATTATGACAGCTCCCTGAGCCTTTCGCAGATCGAAAACGAGGCCATCGACAAAATCACCGAAGAGCTTGTTGAAGACATTTTTAACCAGGCACTGGTGAACTGGTAAGGTGAAAGCCCAAAGGCCGACATATCTGTCTGTAACAAAAGTCCAAAGCGAATCGAGATGCGGCGCACATTTATCAAAATACTGAGGCGGAACAAGGCCCTGGACAAAAAGGCCGCCAGGCTTCTGGGGCAGGCTGTGGAGGAGCACCCCTATTCACAACCCTTGCGCATGCTCTATGCCAAAGCGCTGATGAATGTGAACCATTCCGGCTTTGAAGGTGAGGTGAACAAGGCTGTGGCCTGCGCCCCCGACCGGCGTGTTTTTCGCGCCTACCTGTCAGGGGCTCAATTCCTCGGACACCCTTTTCCGTCCAGGCCGCCCGCAGCACAAACAAAGGCCGGCATCCCGGAGGGAAAAGAAGCCGCGGGCAGGGACCGCAACAAGGTGACCAGCCAGCAAGCCATCATCGACCGTTTCCTGCAACAGCCACAACAGTTATCAAGAAATCCTGAATCCATCCCGGAAGGGGAATTGTCGCGCGAAAGCATCGAAGACCACCCCGACCTGGTCAGCGAAACACTGGCCACAGTGCTTGAAAAACAGGGGAAAACAAACAGGGCTATAGCTATTTACAATAAATTAAGTTTGAAATTTCCGGAAAAAAGTAGTTACTTTGCAAAAAAAATAGAATCTATCCAACAAGAAACCAATAAAATTCAATAAATAATGGGCGCTTTTGTATTAATATCCGTTCTGATCCTCATCACCTGCATCCTGTTGGTGTTGATCGTGCTGGTCCAGAATGCCAAAGGTGGCGGACTGGCCTCCAATTTTTCCTCCAGCAACCAGATCATGGGCGTCAGGAAAACAACTGACTTTCTGGAAAAAACCACCTGGACGCTGGCCATTGTTTTGCTGGTGTTAACCCTCACTTCAACTTTTGTGATCCCTCGTGGTCAGATACAGGAAGCGGCAGAGAGCGAGGTGCTTGACCTGGTGCCTGCCTCTGATGCTACTTCGCTGGACTTCGAAAGGCCGCCTGCACAGGCGATGCCCGAAGATATCGAGGACATTCAAGACCTTGAACAGATCCCGGATATTGACGATTAACAATCGCTTCAACATCCCAATCCATAAAAGTGTCAGAATGGCATCCATTCTGACATTTTTTGTTATGGTACTGACACAATCATGCAAATTTGACAAGTAAAACGCCCCGTGGGGCCTTTGGCACAGTATATGGGATGGGGCTCGTGGCATTGCATTATACACACCGCAAATAAATCATCATTGTTTAACTTGAAAAACAAAAGAAAATGGCAAAAGTAAACATCAAACCTTTGGCTGATCGCGTATTGGTTGAGCCTGCCCCGGCCGAGGAAAAAACCACAGGCGGCATCATCATTCCCGACACCGCCAAGGAAAAGCCCCAGATGGGCACTGTAGTGGCAGTGGGAGAAGGCACAAAAGACAATCCTGTAACTGTTAAAGTTGGCGACAAAGTGCTATACGGAAAGTATGCCGGCACAGAGTTGTCGCATGAAGGCAAGGATTTTCTCATCATGCGCGAATCGGATATATATGCGATCGTATAACCAGAAAACAATTCATTTTATAACCATTTAAAATTCAGAATATCATGGCAAAAGACATAACGTTCAACCTTGAAGCCAGAAATGCTTTAAAAAAAGGCGTTGACAAATTATCGAATGCCGTCCGTATAACTTTGGGCCCGAAGGGTCGCAATGTTATCATGGATAAGAAGTTTGGTGCGCCCTCCATCTCCAAGGATGGTGTAACCGTTGCGAAAGAGATCGAGTTGGAGGACGCGGTAGAAAACATGGGTGCGCAGATGGTGAAGGAGGTGGCCAGCAAGACGGCTGATGTGGCCGGCGACGGCACGACCACGGCCACTGTTCTGGCACAGTCCATTATTCACACAGGCCTCAAAAATGTTGCTGCCGGTGCCAATCCCATGGACCTTAAGCGCGGCGTTGACAAGGCGGTGGAAGAGGTCGTCAAACACTTGCGCAAGCAGTCGGTCGAGGTGGGCGACAGCATCGAAAAGATCGAGCAGGTAGCCACCATCTCAGCCAACAACGACCCCTCCATCGGCAAACTGATTGCAGAGGCCATGTCGAAGGTGAAGAAAGAGGGTGTGATCACCATTGAAGAGGCCAAGGGAACCGAAACCAGCGTCCAGGTGGTGGAAGGGATGCAGTTTGACCGTGGCTACATCAGCCCTTACTTTGTCACCGACACCGAAAAGATGGAAGCGGTATTCGAAGATCCCTACATCCTTATCTACGACAAGAAGATCAGTACCATGAAGGACTTCCTGCCGGTGTTGGAAAAGGTTGTCCAGACTGGCAAACCGTTGCTGATCATTGCAGAAGATGTTGATGGTGAGGCACTGGCCACGCTGGTTGTTAACAAGCTGCGCGGCTCGCTGAAGATCGCTGCCGTAAAGGCACCCGGGTTTGGTGACCGCCGGAAGGCCATGCTTGAAGATATCGCCATCCTGACCGGTGGAACGGTCATCAGTGAAGAGCAAGGTTATAAGCTGGAAAATGCTGATCTTTCGCACATGGGGACAGCCGAGAAGGTGACCATCGACAAGGACAACACCACCATCGTGAGTGGCAAGGGCGACAAAGACAACATCAGGGCGCGCATCAATCAGATCAAGGCCCAGATAGAGAACACCACCAGCGACTATGACAAGGAGAAGCTGCAGGAGCGACTGGCCAAGCTGGCCGGTGGTGTCGCGGTGCTCTATGTCGGTGCCGCCAGCGAGGTGGAAATGAAGGAGAAGAAAGACCGCTTCGACGATGCCTTGAATGCCACCCGTGCAGCTGTCGAAGAGGGGATCGTGCCCGGAGGCGGTGTTGCCTACATCCGTGCCCTTGATGTTCTGGCAGACTTTAAAGGTGAAAACAAAGACGAGGAAACGGGTTTTGCCATTGTCCGCAGGGCGCTTGAAGAACCGCTTCGCATGATCGTGGAGAACGCCGGGGTGGAAGGGTCCATCGTCGTCCAAAAGGTGAAAGAAGGAAAGGATGACTTTGGATTCAATGCACACACAGAAAAGTTTGAGAACCTTTACCAAACCGGTGTGATCGATCCCACCAAAGTAACCCGTGTGGCACTTGAGAATGCCGCCTCTATTGCCGGCATGTTGCTGACCACCGAATGCGTGCTGGCCGACATCCCGGAAGAAAAGCCCGAAGGCCCACCAATGAATCCAGGCATGGGCGGAATGGGCGGAATGATGTAAAAACATCATGGGCAGGCCGTGCACAGAGCATGCCAGGTGCTTTCAGCACAGTGCGTTATAATCATTGGGGTTGGAGCCGGCCAGGTCCTGACCACTCCTTGAGGATGGTATTTTGCGGGCCCGTCCGGGCGGGGTTGAGCCATGGTGCGGAAGCCAAAGGTTCACGGCCGGGGCACATAAGAGCCAAAGCCGTGGCGCAGCCCCCTGAAGGTTTCCAGGTCGAAGCGGGCATTGCCCATCACCAGCCCGGACTCCAGGCGGATGGGGATCCTGTTCCGGTCGTCTGACAACCAGAGGGTCATGGGATAACGTTGTTCAAAGGATGTTCCCTTCTGCATCTCGGGCGTGAACCGAAGGGTGTTAAATGTGCCCAGGCTGGTGGTGACCTGTTCCCTGCCCTCGAACATCACGCGGCTCACATACACCGAATCGCGCAGGTAAAAGTCGACCAGGAAATATTCGCCCGGCGACAAGGTGTCCATGTTGAAGTTACGGACATGATAAAAGACCGAGAGGACATCCTGTATGTACGGGCTGGTGGTTATGGTGTCGCGTTCGCTGGCAGCCAGGCGGTTGCCATGATCGAACACCACGTTGTCTTCGCGCCGGTAACGGCCCTCACGCACTGTCCTCGAAAACCGCACAGGTGCCTGTGCCTCCTTGCCAATAAACGTTTCGTAACGGTTTTCCACTTTAAAGAAAAGGCTGAACACCCCGCGTGTGTTGGCAAGGCCCACCACGTGCAGGCACTCCTGTCCATCCACAACCCTGTTTTCGGGCCGTACCTCCAGGCTCACATCGCCCGCCGTCACATTGCCTGTCAGCCGGCTGTAATACATGGCCCGGTACTCCAGTTTCTCGCCTTGTTGAAACACGGGGTCCGTCATATGGCGGCTGCCTGATGCAACGGCATGGACGACGTGGGTGCCCGCTGCAACAACGAGGAACACAACCAGCACCCTGGCCGGATACCGGAAGGGTCTTTCCCAATTGTTAAGCACAGAACGAAGGGTCATACAACGATGTTCACGATTTTCCCGGGGACCACAATCACTTTCCTGGGTTCTCTGTCCTGCAGCCACTTTTGTGCTTCCGGGGCATCCAGCACCGCCTTTTCCACTTCTTCGCGGCTGCTTCCCGCAGGCAGCTCCATCTTGAAACGGGTCTTCCCGTTAAAAGAAACGGGATAAAGGGTCATTTCGTCTGTCACGAACCTTTTTTCCCACTCAGGGAACGGTGCCACCGCCACACTGTCATTGTTTCCCAGAAGATGCCAGAGCTCTTCCCCGATATGCGGGGCAAAGGAGGCAACCATGATGCTCAGCGGCTCCAGGATCTCCCGTTTGTTGCATTGCAGATCGGTGAGTTCATTGACACACACCATGAAGGCGCTCACCGCAGTGTTAAAAGAAAACCGTTCAATGTCCTCACCCACCTTCCGGATGCACTTGTGAAGCACCTTTTTTTCGCTGTCGTGTGCAGGCTCTTCCGAAATGATCAGCCGGTTTTCGCGGTCATGAAACAGCCGCCACAGCTTTCTTATGAAACGGAACACCCCCTCGATACCCTTGGTGTCCCACGGCTTGGCCTGCTCTATGGGGCCAAGGAACATCTCATACAAACGCAGGGTGTCCGCCCCGTATTTTTCTATCAGGTCGTCAGGGTTCACCACGTTGTGGAATGATTTGGACATTTTTTCCACTTCCCAGCCACAGATGTATTGGCCGTCTTCCAGTATGAATTCAGCGTCTTTGTATTCGGGGTTCCACCCTTTGAAAGCATCCACATCCAGGATGTCGTTGTCCACAATGTTCACATCCACATGAATGGCCATGGTGTCATATTGATCCTTCAGGTGGTACGACACAAAACGGTTGGATCCTTTGACACGGTAAACGAAGTTCGACCGCCCCTGTATCATCCCCTGGTTGATCAGTTTTTTGAACGGCTCATCCTTGACCACCACCCCGATATCGAAGAGGAACTTGTTCCAGAACCGTGCATATATCAGGTGGCCGGTAGCATGTTCGGCGCCCCCCACATACAGGTCAACGTTTTCCCAGTATTCAACGGCCTCTTTCGACACCAGCTGCTGGTTGTTGTGCGGGTCCATGTATCGGATATAATAGGCGCTTGACCCGGCAAACCCGGGCATGGTATTGCACTCCAGTGGATGTCCGTCTTTCGTCTGCCAGTTTTTTGCCCTGGCCAGGGGTGGCTCACCCGTTTCGGTGGGCAGGTATTTATCTACGGGGGGCAGTTCCAGGGGCAGTTCTGATTCGGGCAACACGTAGGGGATGTCGTCCTTATAATAGACAGGGAAGGGCTCGCCCCAGTAGCGCTGTCGGCTGAAGATGGCATCGCGCAGCCGGTAGTTCACCCTGGCCTCCCCGATACCCTTGCCTTCCAGCTTGCGGGTAACCGCACGGATGGCCGATGGGACATCCATGTCATTGATAAAACCGCTGTTTACCAGGGTGCCTTCTTTGTCGTCGTGCGATGATCTAGTAATATCGCCCCCGGTGACCACCTCCACAATGGGCAGGTCAAAATGCCTGGCGAAGGCGTGGTCGCGGCTGTCATGTCCGGGCACAGCCATGATGGCGCCGGTGCCATAGCCGGCCAGCACATAGTCTGCAACATAGACAGGGATCTCGTGGCCAGTGAACGGATGCAGGGCATAAGCCCCCGTGAACTGACCGGAAACGGTTTTGACCTCCGACATGCGCTCCCGTTCAGACTTGTTCCCGGCCGCTTTTACATATTCGTCGACCTGCCTGCGGTATGATGCCGTGGTGACCTGGCTGACCAGCTCATGCTCGGGCGCCAGCACCATGAAGGTGGCACCAAAGATGGTGTCGGGCCTGGTGGTAAACACCTCGATATGGTGGTCGTGCCCTTTGAGCGGGAAAAAGATGGTGGCCCCCTCTGAACGGCCGATCCAGTTTTTTTGCATCTCCTTCAGCGACTCACTCCAGTCAATCTGTTCAAGTGCGGTGAGCAACCGTTCTGCATAAGCCGTGATGCGCAAAAACCACTGCTTCATCTTCTTGCGCTCCACCGGGTGGCCGCCCCTGACAGAAAACCCTTCTTTAACCTCATCATTGGCCAACACCGTCCCCAGCTTGGGACACCAGTTAACATAGGTGTCAGAAAGATAGGCGAGACGGTAATGCATCAACATCTGCCGTCGCTGTTTCTCAGTCATCTTTAACCACTCCACGGCAGTAAAGGGCCCCACATCTCCGCAAGCTGCATCCACATCCACATTGCCGCTACGGGAAAAGATGGCTTCCAGGTCGCTGACCGGCTCAGCGCGCCCTGTCCTGTTGTTATAATAATGTTTGAACAGCTGAACAAAGGTCCACTGGGTCCACTTGTAATATCCCGGGTCGCATGTGCGCACCTCCCTGTCCCAGTCAAAGCTGAACCCGATCTTATCGAGCTGCTCACGATAGCGTTTTATGTTGTTCCCGGTAGTGATGGCGGGATGTTGCCCCGTTTGTATAGCATATTGCTCGGCAGGCAGTCCATAGGCATCATATCCCATGGGGTGCAACACATTATACCCTTTTTGCCGCTTATAACGGGCATAAATGTCCGAAGCGATATAGCCCAAAGGATGACCTACATGCAACCCAGCGCCTGAAGGGTATGGGAACATGTCAAGCACATAGAGTTTGGGCTTTTCGTGGTCTATGCAAACACGATAACACCTGTTCTCTTTCCAGTACGCCTGCCATTTCTTCTCTGCTTCCCTGAAGTGGTATTCCATTTTCCCAGTATAACTTAATGGTTGATCTTGTGGTATTTTGCTGATAGCAACCCCGTATGTACGTTTTCAAAACCCAGGCGACAAGGTTCCGGGACTGCAACGGACCTGTCAAGTCATTCAGCCATGGGCCGTTTGTTCTTGCTGTTATCGACCTGCGAATTTAGTAAATGTTCCTCTTTTTATTGTATTTTTCTCCTGTAAAAAAGCCCCATCATCTTGTATGTTGACAGATGAACGACGGAACGAAGGAACGAAAGACAGTTTCAACAGTGTGGGCAACTGCAAACATGTAAAAGACCGGCCCTGTGGG
>SLCY01000047.1 GCA_007125585.1 Bacteroidales bacterium | reverse complement strand
TTGCTGCTCATGAAAGATGGTGTGGTGAAAGGCAAGTGGGGTCATCGGGATATCCCGACATTTGAGCAGATCAGGGAAGGCTACATGGATTAGCGATTGGCGGGAACTGAAATGTGTGCCATCATGCACAATCATTTGCCGCGAAAGACCTTGGCTTTAGGGTAGCAAGTCAATAACTGCCCGGTTGAAAGCTTTCAGAATATTTTTTATACGACAACAGGGTCTAAAACCTCTTCCTGTTGGCAAAAGCCACCAGCGATAGCATTACCGGGACCTCCACCAGTACGCCTACCACGGTTACCAATGCCGCAGGCGATTGCAGGCCAAACAAGGCAATGGCCACCGCAACGGCCAGCTCAAAAAAGTTGCTGGCACCGATCATGGCGGCCGGCGCACAAACCGCATGGGAGAGCTTGAGCCTCTTTCCCCCAAACCAGGCCAGGAAAAAGATAAAATAGGTCTGTATAACCAGGGGTACGGCAGCCAAAAGAATAATCAGCGGGTTGTTCAGGATGTTTTGTCCCTGAAAGGCAAACAGCAAAACCAGGGTAACCAGAAGGGCCACAATGCTGATTGGCTTCAGTTTAGGCAGGAACTCCTGTTTAAACCATTCAGTCCCTTTTGATCTCAGCAAAATACGTTGCGTGATCACCCCCGCTATAAGGGGAACAACCACAAAAACGGCCACGCTCGCCACCAGGGTGTCGTAAGGAATGATCACATCTGTGATGCCCAGCAACAAACCAACAATGGGAATAAATGCGACCAGGATGATCAGGTCGTTTATTGAAACCTGTACCAGGGTATAATTTGGATCACCGTTGGTAAGATAGGACCAGACAAAGACCATCGCCGTGCAAGGGGCTGCGCCCAGGATGATCGCACCGGCAATATATTCTCCCGCTATCTCCGGCTCTATCCATGCTCCGTAGAGCTTCGAGAAAAAAATCCATGCAAAGAAAGCCATGGTAAATGGCTTGATGGCCCAGTTGATGATCAGGGTCCATACAACCCCCCTGGGTCTCTTACCGATTTTCCTGATGCTTGAAAAGTCCACCTGAAGCATCATTGGGTATATCATCAACCATATCAGGATGGCCACCGGAATGTTTACCCGTGCAATCTCCATGTTGCTGATTATCTCTATTCCATCGCCTGTAAAATGGCCTATTGTGATACCTGCAAGGATACCAAGTGCCACCCAGATGGTCAGGTATTTTTCAAAGAGACCGATGCTCTTTTTGGGTTCATCGGGGATTACTGCTTTTTTAATTGGTTCACTCATTGAATAAAAGGTTAAGGGGTGTCTTGAAATTTTACGGTGGCCTGCGTTTTAAAATTGAAATCGCGGTTGTTGTTCAGCCAGGAACATGGAGCCATCCCTGTATCATAGCCCTGGTTCAATTTCTTCTTTATACAACTTGTAAAAGCTTTCTTTGATCTCATCCCTTACGCGAATATATTCGCTCCAGATCTCTTCTTCAGTTCCGGTAGCATAGGTTGGATCATCAAAGCCAATATGCAGGCGATTTTTCACCTTGCCGGGGAAGGCCGGGCAATTTTCATTGGCGCCGCCACATACGGTAATCACATAGTCCCACGCCTCACCAAGGTATTTGTCCACCGGATCGGAGGTGTGGTGACCGATGTCAATGCCAGCTTCTTTCATGGCGGCAACCGCTTTCTCGTTAAGCTTACCGATCGCTTCCGTTCCGGCCGAACGGACGGTCAGGCGATCATCAAAAGATTCCAGAAAGCCGTGGCCCATCTGGCTGCGACAGGAGTTTCCGGTGCAAAGGATAAGGATCTTCATGCGTTTAAGTGAAGGTTAAGGTTTATGTTATGTTTAAGGTTGAATGAAGTGAAACTGCGAAACCGGGATCTCAGGGTTATCATAATTTTCGGGTTGAGATGGCCAAAGCTTAACAAAGGTTTTTTTTTATATTTATTTTGGCAAGAAGATCATCGGTTCCCTGCCTGAGGGTTTCGATGGCTCCGGCATCCAGGCAGTAATTGGTCCTGACGCCTTCTACCGTGCCTTTTATCAGACCGGCATCCCGCAGTTCCTTCAGATGCTGGTTTACCGTTGTGCGGCTCAGGGGCAATTCACCGGCGATATCGCCGGTGATGCAGGTCCTTATCCTGGCCAGGTATTGCAGGATGGCCAGGCGTGCAGGATGGGCCAGGGCTTTGAACAGCCTGGCATGCCGTATCAGGGCTTCGTCAAACGTGGTTTTTTGTACACTGGTCATGACAGGGATGGTATTAATTCATTCATAATAAACAGGTCCACACTTCCGGACTGCGTAATGCAGCACCGAAAAATACGACGCAAAAATACGTCATATTTTTTAATTATCGTAATTTTACGTTCAATTAATTCAAGAAAATAAGTGGATTGATATGTTTACCGTTTAAGCATCGATTGGTATTTACATGATCTTGGAGGGCGGTCATTTTGTACGGAGAGATGTTACCGGTTCCATACTGTGGAGGATATATTCCTCCCGGGCGTTTTTTGGCCATGCCGGAAAGTACCAAATGCATGCGGTGTTCTTGACCTGTGGCAAAAGGTCACTTGGAAAGACAAGGGTCCTGCCGGGGGCAAGGGGTATTTGGACAAAAAGGGGCATCTGTCGCACCCCTCTTTTTTGGTGATTCCGCCAGGATTCGAACCTGGGACCCACAGCTTAGAAGGCTGTTGCTCTATCCAGCTGAGCTACGGAACCGGTTCAATGCCGCAACCGGCATAATTGTGGCGCAAAGGTAAGCCAATGTGTTCAATTGTCCAAAAACTAAGGTTGCAAGAACGAATATCCAAAAAGGGATTCTACCGTGATATAAATACCCTGTGGGTTTGAACGCCCCGGGCAGTGCTTACCTGGATGAAATAAATCCCATCTCTGAATCCTGTCACACTGATTTCGTGGTGATTGCCCTGAACGTTTGCACTGTATATAACCTGTCCGAGCATGTCGAAGGCCCTTATTTCTTCTATCGTTGTGCCCGCTGAAACAATGTTCAGCACAGTGCTTGCAGGATTTGGGAATATTATGGCGACAGACTCTGCGGCTTCGGTGATGCCCGTTTCCACCAGCTCAAGGGTGATCGCACCCGAAGCAATACCTGTCAGGATATCCTCCGCCTCTGCATTGCCAACGATGACATTTTCCGGCGACAGTTCAAAGGTGCCATCCAAAAGGGGAGTGGCCACATCAAAGCTGACAATGACCCCATCAAAGCCATCAAAGGCATTGTTTTTGTCAGAAAGACTGACCATCCTGACAACATTGTCCCCAATGGATGCAATGCGAAAGAGGAAATCGTGGTCCCTGTATAATTTTGCAGAACCCTCAACGTAGGAAAATCCTTCAGGGAGGCGGATATCCGTATTAAAACCCACGAATGGTTCATCATTGAAAATTTCCAGCTCAATGGTGGCCGTATCGCCCGCAAGGGCTTCGACATCATTGACCTTCACGATCACCTCAGTGGCATGCACAGGTGCAGCCAACAGCAGGAAAATAAAAGACAGCGCAAACAGCTTATTCATAAACGGTAGCCTTTTGGAATCCGGGTTTATACAAAAGTACGAAAAAACGGGGAACCCGTTAATGGTTGTGCATCCGTGTGGCAAGGCCGGCTGCTTTAACCTGGCCAGGGCCCGAGCTTTTCCGGGGCGAAAGCATGGATCAGCGCCCTTGCCAGCACCAGGTTTGTGTCAATAACAGGCAGCCCTTCCATCGTGGGTTGTTGAAGGGCGAGGGATAATTCTGTGCAGGCAAAAACGACGACCTCTGCCCCCCGCTTTTTCAGGGAACGGCACGTCCGTTTCAAGATCTCTGTTGACTTTTCAGACACCTTGCCCGACAGCGATTTGATGCCATATGCGGGGTGATAGATTGCCGAATGGAGCATCTCTTGTCCGGCATCGGTCAGATTGACCGTTTTCAGGCCGTAATCTTCGAGCAGATCGTAAAGGGAAGAAACATGTGTCCCTGTGGTTCCCATGATGCCGACCCTTTTAACCCCCGAATAATTTTGCCGGATACATGAGCCCACTTCCCTGACCATGTGAGCCAGCCTGACTGATGACCCCGGGTGTTTTAATTTCACGGTGATCTCTTCGAAGATCACTGGAATATGTGCGGAGTTACAGGCCATGCCGGCTACGGTGACCCCTGCCTTTTCCATCTCAAGCAAAATGTTTGCAATAGCAGTTCCGGGGTTCTCCCTGATTTTTCCCAGGACATAGTCGGTACGGTCGCCGATATCGCCGGGGAAAGAATACAGGACCAGTGGCAGGTGCTCCTGGTCATTGCCTGCCCTGGTCTGGGATATCACTTTAGCGGCCAGGTCGATGCCGGCCCCGGGGCCCATTCCCCCCACAATACCGATGGATGGTTTCTTCAAAATACTCCTTTTACAAACTACTTCAGATGTTTTTCTCAGCTTGCAAGGAAACAGCCCGGCCCTCGTGCACAATGATTGTAACCCTTTGCAAGGCGGCCTTTACAAACGTGCTTCGAGGATCAGGTGTACCAGGGTGCCGAATTCTTCGGCGGAAACGCGATTGCCTCTCTCATAGGTGTTGACACGATGCACGATGATCAGGTCATGATCCGGGATGATCAGCATGTGATGGCCACCTGCGCCCCTGGCAGAATATGACCCGTCGGGCAGATCAACGGCCGGATAATGGGGATAGGTGTTGAAGTCGCGGGCAACCCACCACATGTAGCCATATCCGTCGCATTCATAGAGTGTGGCATCGGAGTGGTAACGGGTGCTTTCGTAAACCCATCCGGCGGGGATCACCTGTTGGTCTTCCCAGCGCCCCTGGCGGAGCATCAGCAGTCCGAAACGGGCCAGGTCGCGGGCATCGATGGCAAACGGGTAAGCCGCATGGATCGACTCCTCTCCGGTAACATACCAGCCGTCATCTGCTTCAAACTGTTCCATGCCAATGGGCCTGGCGATATCCTCTTCAAGGGCCCCGAAGATGTCTTTTCCCGTCAGCTCCATGAAAACCGTGCCGAGAGCATTAAAATCCCAGTTGTTGTAGTACCAGTGGGTACCCGGACGAACAACCAGGCCCACGGGCTTCAAGTCCTTCATGCGTTGCGATTCATACAGGGCGTCGTGATATATCCCTGATCGCGATTTCAGCAGGTCACGGATTGTCGCTGTCCTCTCTGTCAGGGTGAGGGGCGGGTCATCATCAATACCGATCTCCTCGAGGGAGTGATCCAGGCTGATGGTGCCATCCGACACATACTTGCCAAACATGGCACTCAAAAAGCTCTTCCGGATGGAGTGAGTCATGAATTTGGTGTCGACGGCACCCCACTCATCCACGATCACGCCCCCGGAAACGATCACCACTGCAGCGGTGTTGAGGGTGGAGGTGTACTCTTTGGCTTGCGCCAGTTGCTCTGAGCTGAAGCCAAAATCTTCGGGCACAACGGCCTTGTCCCATTGTTCGCCGGGATATCTTTCAGGCGCAGCACACGACGCTAACAATGCCACGACAACCAATGGCAACAGCAGGTTACAGTTCTTTTTCTTCATGGGTTGATGGTTTTTATTTTTTTTGGTCAGATGGTGTTTGCATGTCTGATCATTCCTTTGTCATGGGAGGTTTGTATTTATCCCCTATTCAATTGATCCTGTCCCTGTCGAAGTTCACCCTTCACTGGGCTTCTCCTGTTTTGTAGATCATATCTTCATCCCCGATATACGGCCTGTCCCACACGTGCCCTATTTCCCTGTCCATGTCGAGGGGGTATAAGTATTGTCCGCCATTCACATAATTTATCTTCGTGATGTCGGCGGGGCCCCAGCCCGGCACTTCGATCTTAATGATGGTGCCGGGATAATTGTCACCGGCAATGCCTGTTTCATAATAACCCCGGAAAAAGTGCACCCGTGTCTTGTGTACGACGATGTCGATCTGACTGAAGTCGATGCCCACGCGGGCATGCCACTGCGGATTGGTTATTTGCATCAGGGCAGGCGTTACCACGATGCGGTTGTTGTTGCCAAAGAGCAGCACAAGGTAATGCTGGTCAATGAATTCTATTGTTGCATCATCCAGCTTTACCGGGTCACCGGCAAAGATATCTGTGGTCCCGCCCACTTTGACCGGACCTGTAAGGTCGCCGGCCGAAAGTCCCCTGGCGTGTATCGTTTCAAAGAACTCCCTGTCTGTCAATGTGCCGATGGCAAAGTTGGAAGCTCCTTGTGCGATCAGTTCATTGGTGATCCATGTTGCCCCCCCGGTACGGTCGCAGCCGTCGGCGATAACCACCGGAGTCTCTCCTTTGACTGCTGCCTCGAGTGCGTGGGCCACCCCCTCTTCTACATCATATATATCTTTGAAGACAAAATCCTCTCTGTGTTGCCAGAAGAACCGGTTCATGTCTTCGGCGACACGGTCGGCCAGTTCCTGGTCATCGTTGGTGACCACAAAGATTGAGGCGCCATTGTTTGGAACGTCGGCGTAGGCAAAACCAAAATTTACGGAAACATAAACATCTTTTTCACGGTTTTCCCAGCGCCGTGCCCTTTCCATGATCTCCCGCGCGGGATAACGGATTGTGCCCTGGAAGAAGCTTGGTGTGATGACTCCCGGCTTGCGGGTGGCCACCACTGGGTTATAGGTGCCTTGCAGTGCCTGTATCATCACATCGGCAGCACGTTGTCCCATCAGGGAAGCGTCGTAATGCGGAAATCGCTTGACAGCAAAGACTGCATCAGCGGCATCATCGTCAACAAGCTCTGCATCAACGCATGCATGTAGATCAAGAGATACGGTGATGACTGCCTCCGGTCCAAGTATCCGGCGCACCATGCGGGCCAGTTCGGCTTCCGGACGGGCGATACCTGATACCGCCATCGAACCGTGCAACGCCAGATGGATCCCATCAAAAGGGCCTTTGTTCTTGAGGTCTTCAACCATCAATCCGGTAAAATACTCCCAGACCTCCATTGTGTTCCAGCTGCGCGACGTGCCCCCGACAGGCATGCCTGCCGGCGACATAATGCTCTTCAGCTCCACCCCGCCGTAAGCAACCATCCGTTCTTCAAAGCCGTCAATGTATCCATAACCGCTGCCACCACCAAGAATCTTATCCGTGGGAGGCCCCGTAGCCAGCCAGTCGTCAAGCGTTGCCGGCTCCGGACAATATGTGCAGGTCTCATGAATAAAAGACAGAACAGCAATGCGATAGGCTTCCTGCCGCAAGGGTACAGTGCGTATGGACACAGCCTGACTGTAGAGTTCAACCGGTAACAAAGAAAAAAGCAACAACAGCAGCAAAAAAATCAATCCAGGTCGCATGGACAGAAAGGTTTTTGATGTTGTATGTAAATGCGAAGCAATTCCCCCTGTACACCAGCTTTTTGTAAATTTTCAGACAAAATGGTGGTGTTTTCTTTACAGAAGGACTATACAACAAATATACATGTTATTTTTTCATATTTTGTCCAAAGGTTGAAATGTCAAATAGGTTTAAAAGTTTAAGGGTTTAAAGGTTTAAAAGCCAATAGCTAACAGCCAATAGCCAAAAGCTTCGTTCCATCGTTCCATCGTTCCTTCGTTCTTCCGTCCTCGATCAGCACAAAAGATGGTGGTGTTTTTTTACAGGAGAAATAACCATGAATTTTTTGATGTACTTTTTCTTT
>SLCY01000039.1 GCA_007125585.1 Bacteroidales bacterium | reverse complement strand
GAAGGAACCGCTTCGCTTTCACATGATTTTTTTTCATTCGTCTGTGTGTAATTTCGAACGAAAAAAAATCATGTATATTTGTATCTTATTTTTTTTTGATGCCGGCCATATTTTTCGATGTGTTCCGTCGCATCAACAGCAGCAGATAAACATTCTTCAATTATTGATAGTCATATAAAACAAGAGAAAAATGGGCAAACAAAAAGTTTATTTCTTTGGCGGAAAAAAAGCCGATGGTGATGCGACATTGCGTAATTTGCTGGGTGGCAAGGGTGCCAACCTGGCAGAGATGGTAAACATAGGTGTTCCTGTACCTCCTGGTTTCACGATCACCACAGAAGCATGCACCATGTTCAATGAGCGTGGGCACGATTTTGTAGTCAATGAGATCAAGCGGGAGGTTAAAGAGAGCATGCGCAAGGTTGAAAAGGAGATGAAGGCAGGTTTTGGGGATCGGGACAACCCTCTTCTTATGTCCGTACGTTCTGGTGCCCGTGCTTCCATGCCGGGGATGATGGATACGGTGCTAAACCTCGGCCTGAATGAGCAAACGCTGGAGGGCCTGGCAAAAAAGACCGGCAACGGGCGATTCGTGTGGGACTCTTATCGCCGTTTTATCCAGATGTATGGTAATGTGGTGATGGGGATGAAGCCGGCCAGCAAGGAAGAGGAAGGTCCTTTTGATGAGATCATGGAGCATCTCAAAGAAGAAAAAGGGGCGGAGAACGACCAGGATCTGAGCACTGATGATTTGAAAGAACTGGTAAAGCGTTTCAAAAAGGCTGTGAAGGATAAAACGGGGAAGGACTTCCCTGAAGATCCCTGGGAGCAGCTTTGGGGTTCGATAACCGCTGTGTTTGAATCGTGGAATAACCCGCGCGCCACCTATTATCGTAAGAAATACAACATCCCCGCCGAGTGGGGTACTGCTGTCAATGTGCAGGCAATGGTGTTTGGCAACATGGGCGAAAAGTCTGCCACAGGTGTGGCTTTCACACGTGATGCTGCCACCGGCGAAAATATTTTCAACGGGGAATACCTTGTAAATGCACAGGGGGAAGATGTGGTTGCCGGCACCCGCACCCCCCGCCAGATAACGAAAGAAGGCTCTTTGCGATGGGCCAAGTTACAGGGAGTTTCTGAAGAGGCCCGCAGGAAGGAATATCCTTCGCTCGAGGAGATTTTTCCTGAACTGTACAAGGAGCTAGATGAACAGCAGAACAAGCTCGAGCTTCACTATCTTGACATGCAGGACCTGGAGTTCACCATACAGGAAGGCAAACTCTGGATGTTACAGACACGCAACGGGAAACGCACCGGGCCGGCCATGGTGAAAATCGCGATGGACATGCTGCGTGAGGGACTTATCAAAGAAGAGGAGGCTTTGCTCCGTATGGAACCCGACAAGCTGGATGAGCTGTTGCACCCTGTTTTCGATCTCAAAGAGCTTGAAAAGGCCACACTGCTGGCCAAGGGGTTATCGGCATCACCCGGAGCTGCCACCGGACAGATTGTCTTTTTCGCAGATGACGCAGCCGAATGGACGGCAAAAGGGAAAAAGGTGATCCTCGTTCGTGTGGAAACATCACCCGAAGACCTGAGTGGCATGGATGCCGCTGAAGGGATCCTCACAGCCCGTGGCGGCATGACCTCCCACGCCGCTGTGGTGGCCCGCGGAATGGGCAAATGCTGTGTTTCCGGTGCGGGTGCCATCAAGATCAACTATAAAAACCGTACGATGAGCATCGATGGCAAGGTGTTCAATGAGGGGGACTTTATCAGTCTCAACGGCACCACCGGCGAAGTGTTCGAAGGCAAGATCAAGACAATGGATCCTGAGATGAGCGGTGATTTTGCCAAGCTGATGGAGCTTGCGGAAAAACACACCCGCATGGCGGTACGTACCAATGCCGACTCACCCAAGGATGCAGCAATTGCCCGCGAGTTTGGTGCCAAAGGGATTGGCCTTTGCCGTACCGAACACATGTTTTTTGAAGGAGAGCGTATCAAAGCCATGCGCGAGATGATCCTGGCCAAGGATGAAGCCGGCCGCAGAAAAGCGCTTGACAAGCTGCTGCCCATACAGCGCGGTGACTTCGAAGGGATCTTTGAAGCGATGCACGACCTGCCGGTGACCGTCCGGCTGCTCGACCCGCCTCTCCATGAATTCCTCCCCCACGAAGAGGCCAACCAGAAAGTGATGGCCGAAGAAATGGGCATCACACCAGAAGAAGTGAAGGCCAACGTGGATGCCCTGCATGAGATGAACCCCATGCTGGGACACCGTGGCTGCCGCCTGGGGAACACCTATCCCGAGATCTCTGAGATGCAGACCAGGGCAATCATCGAAGCAGCCCTCAACCTGAAGAAAAAAGGGATCAGGGCCATCCCGGAGATCATGATACCCCTTACCGGTACCGACCCTGAATATCAATTACAGGAAGAGATCGTCCGCAATACCGCCGAAGAGGTCTTCAAAGAATACGGCGACCATGTGGAATACCTTGTTGGAACCATGATAGAGATCCCACGCGCCACTTTGGTAGCTGACAAGATCGCCAAAAATGCCGAGTTTTTCTCATTTGGCACCAACGACCTTACTCAGATGACGTTCGGCTATTCACGCGACGATTCCGGAAACTTCCTTCAGGTTTATATCGATAAAGGATTGCTAAAGCATGATCCTTTCCAGGTCCTCGACCAGGAAGGTGTGGGACAGCTCGTGGAACTGGGTATTGAGCGCGGCCGTAAAGGCCGTCCGGACCTGAAGATCGGCATTTGTGGTGAACACGGAGGTGAACCCAGCTCTGTCGAGTTCTGCCACAGAGTGGGAATGGATTATGTGAGTTGCTCCCCATTCCGTGTGCCCATCGCCCGCCTGGCAGCAGCACAGGCCGTGGTAAAGGAAAAGATGGACGAAAAAGGGGGCCATGCCTATAGCACCAACTAATGAAACCATAGAACATGCTTCAAAAAGCGGCTGCTTGAAACCTTCAAACAGCCGCTTTTCCTTTTTTCAAACCCTAAACCCTCAATACTGCAATCATTCAGGAAATAAAGTGACAGGGACGGTTTTGTCTGACAAAAAGCGCTGCATTCTTCATCTCCTCATACATCACCTTGTCATTCTGGATAAATTCAACGTGTTTACGGAAGGCTTCCAAAAGCGCGGAGAGCACCGGAGAGGTCCTGGCGGCATCCCTGAAACCCATGGCCTGAGATGCCGTCATCAGCTCAATGGCCAGAACCTTTTCCAGGTTATTCAGAATGGCTAATGTCTTGACGGCAGCATTGGCACCCATGCTCACATGGTCCTCCTGTCCCTGGGAAGATTCGATGGAGTCAACTGAAGCCGGTGAGCACAGCTGCTTGTTTTGGCTAACGATGGAAGCCGCCGTGTACTGGGGGATCATAAATCCTGAGTTCAGCCCCGGATTGGCCACCAGGAATGAAGGCAAGTTGCGTGTTCCCGAGATCAGACGGTACACCCTGCGCTCAGAGATGTTGGCCAGTTCAGCCAGTGCCATCCCAAAAAAATCAAGCCCCATGGCCAGGGGCTGCCCATGAAAATTGCCGGCAGAAATGATCAGGTCATCATCGGGGAAAAGCGTGGGATTGTCGGTGACGGCATTCATCTCGTTTGCAAACACCCCTGCCACATGATTGATGGTATCTTTGACAGCCCCATGCACCTGAGGGATACAACGAAAAGAGTACGGGTCCTGGATATAGTTTTTCTTTTCTTTCATCAACGCGCTGCCATCCAAAATTTTCCGGATATTCGCTGCCGTTTCCACCTGGCCCGGATGGTGCCTGATTCGGTGCACCTGTTCATAGAACGGCTGCATACAACCCATAAAGGCTTCGAGCGACATGGCCCCGACCAGGTCAGCCCATAGTGACAGATCAAAGGCACGAACCAACGTATGGACGCCATAGGCCGCCATGAACTGTGTTCCGTTGAGCAGTGCCAGCCCCTCTTTGGCAGTCAGCTCCAAATCTTGCCAGCCCTTCTCAGCCAGCACTTCCCTGGCAGGACGGGCTCTTCCCTTGTATACCACCTCACCCAGTCCCAGCAAAGGCAGAGACAGATGCGCGAGCGGAGCCAGGTCACCTGATGCCCCCAATGATCCCTGCGAATACACCACAGGATAGATCCCATGATTGAAAAAATCCACCAAGCGCTCCAGGGTCTCCAGCCGGATGCCCGAATGGCCATGAGAAAGGGCCTGTATCTTTAAAAAAAGCATCAGGCGGACAATCTCTTCCGGGACCTCCTCCCCCATTCCACATGCATGCGACATGACCAGATTGCGCTGCAAAATGCTCAAGTCGGCACGGGATATGCTGTGATTGCATAGTGAGCCGAAACCCGTGGTCACCCCGTAAATGGGCGCATCATGACTGTCTATAAGATCATCCAGATACTTACGGCAACGGGTTACCTTTTTACGTGCTTCGTCTGAAATGACGAGACGGACTCCATTGTCCATGATCTTTCGAACGATATCGAAGTCAATCTCTTTTAAGCAAACATGATGGGTATCCATAGGCACCGGTGTCTATATTATGAGAACATAATGGTTAAATACCTTTCATTTCAACAATGAATGCAATGCGTCCAAAAATCAAAACTATCCTGGTTCTTGCTTCAACCTCTACCTTGAACAGACTCAACGACCAGACATCTTCCAGGGATGTTCAATGACCGCCTGTTTTATAGTTTTATCTGATATTACCCAATAAACTTCAATAAGATTTCACTGATCTGTTCCAGCATCAACCGCTGTTGCTCACCGCTCCGCATATCCTTCAGCGAAAAAAGGCTTTGTTTCATTTCCTCTTCACCGGCCATCAGGACAAACGGGATATTGTTCTTGTCAGCGTACTGCATTTGTTTTTTGACCCTGGCGGGTTCCGGGTACATCTCGCACTGTATCCCAACGGAGCGCAGGTTTTCCAGGGCAGGCAGACAGTAATCCCTCTCCTTCGGTCCGAAGTTGACAGCCAGCAACTGGCTGAAGGTCCCGGTAATATCAGGGAAGCGGTCAAGGGCCTGCATCACGTCATATATCCTGTCGGCACCAAAAGAAATACCGACACCCGACACCCCTTCCAATCCGAAGACCCCTGTAAGATCGTCATAACGCCCGCCTCCGCAAATGCTTCCCATGGGCACATCCTGGGATTTCACCTCGATGATGGCCCCGGTGTAATAGTCCAGGCCCCTTGCCAGGCAAAGATCCAGCTTCAATAAATTATGAGGCGGTGTAACAGATAGAATATCAAGCACTTCACGAACCTCCGCAACACCCTTCATCCCAACAGGTGATGAAGCCAGCATCCCCGTCAGCACATCAATTTTTTCCGCATTGGATCCGGAAAGTTGTAACACAGGTTTGAGCTTCTCCACGGCCTCCATAGTGAGCCCCCTTTCAAGGAGCTCCTTATTGACATTGTCCAGCCCGATCCTGTCCATCTTGTCGATGGCCAGGGTAATATCCTGCATACGGTCGGCAAAGCCAATGTGTTCTGCCAGTCCGGCCAGTATCTTTCGGTTGTTGAAAAGGATCTCCACTTTAACGTTTAGCTGGGTAAAGACCTTGTCGATGATCTGGATGAACTCCGCCTCATTGGCCAGGGAATCGCTGCCAATGACGTCTGCATCGCACTGAAAGAACTCCCTGTAACGCCCTTTCTGGGGCCGGTCGGCACGCCAGACAGGCTGCATCTGATACCTTTTGAATGGGAATGTAATGTTGTGCTGGTGCTGAACTACATATCGGGCAAAAGGAACCGTCAGGTCATAACGCAACGCTTTTTCACTCAACTGTGAGGATAACCTGGCAATGTTTTTGTCTCTCCAGTCCTCATCATCTGCCTTTGACGTGAAATCGCCCGAATTCAAAATACGGAAGATCAGGCGGTCGCCCTCTTCCCCGTATTTGCCCATCAGGGTAGAAAGGTGCTCCATGGCAGGTGTCTCAATGGGCCGGAAACCATGCAAACGATATACCTCTCTGATGGTATCAAAAATATGCTCCCTGCGGGAAATCTCCAGCGGATCAAAATCCCTGGTGCCCTTCGGTATGCCTGGTTTTTCTTTTGCCATAAATCGTTCAATTTGTATTGCTGTTTCCTGCAAAAATAAGCCTTTTCCCATTAATCTTATCCCAAATCAGCCATCAGAAAATCTATTCCGGGGCGAAACTCCTTTGTATAATAGCATTTCGCTTCTCTGCTTTCGTCACCAACCCCCGGCCAAACCTCTATAAAGAAATACCCTCCCCCTATTTATATTTGGCCTCGCATCAATAAGTTCCAATGATTGGATAAAGTACAAAAAGGGGTTTGGATTATGACAAAACTTACATATTTTTGCAAACAGTTGATGCCTTTCAAAAAAAAAGAACCCCGGCGAATTCTATGCTAGACCGCGGTTGGTCAAATGCTCTTTTTATTAAACAAAGTAACTGGTAATTGTTATCTGATGTACATTATTTCAAGTATCCATATCCATATTTTATAAATTATAATACCATAATCATACAATGCATACCAAGAAAACGGAAGGGCTCACCCGCATTGGGGTGTTCTATGATGGCAATTATTTCCTTCATGTAAGCAATTACTATAACTATGTGCATCCCCTGAAGAAGCGATTGAGCATTGCCGGCCTGCATGATTTTATCTGCCGGCAGGTGGCTTTGGAGGAAGGGCTTGACCCGCAGCATAGCCGTATCACTGATGCACATTATTTCAGGGGGAGGATCAGTGCCCAGGAAGCAGCACAACGTGGAAACCAGCTGTATTATGAGCGGGTATTTGACGACATCCTGATGTCGGAGGGGCTCGTGACACATTATTTCCCCATCAAGAGCTTTCACGGGAAAAAAGAAGAAAAGAACGTAGATGTCCATCTTGCTCTGGAAGCATACGACATGGCGACATGCGGAAAAATGGACGTCATGGTGCTGATCGCTTCCGACAGCGATTTTGTTCCTTTGATCAGAAAGATCAATGCCATGGGCATCAGGGTGATGCTGATATGCTGGGATTTTGAGTTCACCAATGATGAAGGGCAGAAGACAGTCACCCGCACCTCCCAGGCACTGATCAAGGAGGTAAGCTATCCCTTGCAGATGCATGCATTGATCGACAGCCGTTCTGGATTTACAGAACCCCTGATCATGAACTTGTTTGTCCAGGATGAATCCCATAACAACGAAAAAGGCGCACAATCAATAAAAGAAAATGTGAAAAGAGGACAGATCCTCAGTCTCAAAAATGGTTTTGGCTTCATAAAATACCCGAACAACAATCTGTTTTTTCATTATACCGATGTTGTAAATATTGATTTCAACGATTTGATAACCGGCGATACCGTTGAATTTGATACGGAACGGAAGCACAACGGACAGGAAGTGGCCAGAAATGTCAGAAAGGTTTAGAAATAATGGCCGGTGGGAGGATCTCCCACTCATCGCACTCCATTTTGGACTGTCACCGGGATGATGCATGGTCATTCATCCTGCCTGTGGAAATTTCATTATATTCGCATCTTTTATCTCGTTTCCTGTTTTATTGCTTTGAGAGAACCCTGAATAATTTACGATCCTATGAAAGACCTACACAAAAAATCTGCAGACAACATCAGGATTCTGTCTGCCGCCATGGTAGAGAAAGCCCAGTCTGGTCATCCCGGAGGTGCCATGGGGGGCAGTGATTTTATCAATATTCTGTACTCTGAGTTTTTAAATTATGATCCGGATGACGGGACGTGGCTGCACCGCGACAGGTTTTTCCTTGACCCCGGCCATATGTCACCGATGCTTTATTCCATCTTGTATTTTGCCGGGTACTATCAACAGGAAGACCTGGAGAATTTCAGGCAATGGGGGAGCACCACGCCGGGACATCCGGAGCTGGACCCTTCGAGAGGGGTAGAGAACACCTCGGGCCCGCTGGGTATGGGGCACAGCAACTCTGTGGGAGCAGCCATTGCTGAACGTTTCCTGGTGGCTCGCTTCGGAGAGACAGTGGCGCACAAAACCTATGCATTCATTTCGGACGGGGGCATACAGGAAGAGATCAGCCAGGGTGCAGGCAGGATCGCAGGTTACCTCGGACTGAACAACCTGATCATGTTTTTTGACTCCAACGACATCCAGCTCTCTACCGAGACCAGCGCCGTCACCCGTGAAGATACCGCCATGAAATACAGGGCATGGGGCTGGAATGTGATCACCATTGATGGCCATGACACAGAAGGAATACGTCAAGCCCTCAAACAAGCCAACGAGGAGGAAAACAGGCCAACACTCATCATCGGCAAAACCATCATGGGCAAAGGGGCTGTTACCCACGACGGTGATTCATTCGAAAGACAGTCATCCACCCATGGCATGCCACTGTCAAAGGCCGGTGCATCCTTCGAAAAGACCATCAAAAATCTTGGTGGCAACCCGGACAATCCATTTATGGTGTTTGATGAGGTCAGACAATACTGGGATCAAGTCAATGAAAGGAAGCGCAGGATCGTACAAGAGAAAAACGCGGTGCATGCACATTGGGCGTCTGAGAACCCCGGCCTTGCCGCCAAACTGAATGGTTATCTTGCCGGGGAGGTCCCTGAAATAGACTTTTCTGACATATCCCAGAAGGAGAATATTGCCAGCCGGGCTGCCTCAGGTGCTGTGCTGGCATACCTGGCTGAGCGCGTCGGAAACATGATCGTCGCATCGGCCGACCTTTCGAACAGCGACAAAACGGACGGGTTCCTGAAAAAAACCAAACAGTTTGTCAAGGGTGACTTCAGTGGTGCTTTCCTGCAAGCCGGCGTTTCGGAACTGAGCATGGCGGCCATTGCCAGTGGAATGGCTTTGCATGGAGGGGTGATCCCTGTCTGCGGGACCTTTTTCGTTTTTTCCGATTATATGAAACCGGCAGTACGTCTTGCCGCGTTAATGGAGCTGCCCGTGAAGTATGTATGGACGCACGATGCCTTCCGTGTGGGTGAGGACGGTCCCACGCACCAACCCGTGGAGCAGGAAGCACAGATCCGTTTGATGGAACAGCTGAAGAATCACAGCGGCGAAAGGAGCATGCTCGTGCTGAGGCCGGCCGATGCCATGGAAACGAATGTGGCATGGAAAATGGCCCTGGAAAACACCTCCACACCTACAGCCTTGCTGCTCTCACGACAAAACATCCCCGACCTGCCTGGAAAATCGGGCCGCTACAAGAATGCACTGGGTGCAGAAAAAGGCGGCTATGTCGTTTACAAGGACTTTGGCCTTATTGACCTTGTCCTGGCAGGAAACGGATCAGAAGTGTCTACACTGTTTGAAGGGGCCCAACTGCTGAAAGAAAGAAAAGGATTGAAGGTACAGGTCGTGTCGGTGATTTCAGAAGGATTGTTCCGTGAACAGGAACAGGAATACCAGGATGAAGTCATCCCACCCGGGTTGCCCACGCTCGGACTTACAGCAGGCCTGCCGGTAACCCTTGCCAAACTTGTCGGGCCCAACGGGAAAGTGCTCGGGATGGAAAGCTTCGGATATTCTGCACCCGCCGGGGAGCTCGATAAAAAATTGGGTTATACGGCTGAAAATGTTTATGCACATGCCCTGTCACTCCTCGAAAAGTAAGCGATAGCCGACACAACATCCCATCAGCCCTTGATGACAGCCAACGGCGATAACTCCACGAGAACATCCACCAGGTCGCGCTGAAGGTCCATCACCATGGAGATATCCTTGTACGCACTGGTGGCCTCTTCCAGATCGCGCTGGCTCCTGATGGCATGAATAATGCCCTTGTCATCCAGCTTCTTCATCTCGTCAGCCAGATTCAGACTGCGGATGGCCTCTTTGCGGCCCATGGTACGCCCTGCCCCGTGAGAACAACTTTCAAAACTGTCCCTGTTGCCCTTGCCCCTGACTATGTAACTGTTGGCACCCTGGCTGCCTGGAATGATGCCAACGGTATCTTTATCCGCTTTGGTGGCTCCCTTCCGGTGAACAACCACGTCCATGCCAAAGTGCTCCTCAAAAGCAGCATAGTTATGGGCAATATTGATCATGGGTGCAGACCGGAAGTCTTTGCCAAAATATGACTTGAAGACCCCCAGCGTGTTATCCATCATTAACTTACGACTGGCAAAGGCAAAATCCACACAATATTCCATCTCCCGGATATACTGCTTGCCTTCTTTGCTTTCCAGGCGAAGGTAGGCCAGCTGATGCGATCTTGGAACCGGGCTGGCCCATTTCTGGTTCAGATTGGTAGCCAACCGGTTGTAATGGTCGGCAACCTGCTTGCCGATGTTCCGGCTGCCGGAATGGACCATGATCCACACCTGCCCGTCCGAGCCGTTCTGTATCTCAATAAAATGATTGCCGCCACCGAGGGTTCCCAGCTGGCGGGTAGCACTCCTGTACTCGCGGTTTACCACAGGCATCGGCTTGTCTTCGTTTACCGGGGGCATCCTGCTGCTGTCCTGGCTTTGCTTATGGTGCTTATGCCCCACAGGGATACGCGACCTGATGGCAGACAGGATTTTTCGCAACTCGGCCTGCGATATGCCGGAGAGAGACGTTTGCACCGCACACATGCCACAGCCGATGTCCACACCCACCGCATTGGGAACGATCACTTCCCTGGTGGCCATCACACCGCCTATTGGCATGCCGAAACCCTGATGACAGTCGGGCATCAGGGCAATGTGCTTCACAGCATAGGGGAAATTGGCCAGGTTCTTCGCCTGCTCAAGGGCACCAGCCTCCAACTCATCAATCCACATCTTGATGGGCAACTTCTCTGTTTTCAGTTCTCTTACCATAGCCGTATGTTATATCAGTAATACAAAAAAACGCATAATAATCTACTTTGGCAAATTCAGGCATCAGTTTACGTTCTCAGGCTCCGACAGGTGAGGGATGACGGAGGATGCTGCCATTTCGGCAACACGCCATCCGCAGTGAACCCAAAACCCCGAACCCTGAACGCCACGGTCCGCCGCTGTTGCGACAGTCCCCCGACGCAGCACACCAAACAGGCAGAGACAATATATGGATCCACACAAGGATGGGTTGAAAGAACAATTGAGTATCTTTGCATTGCAAAAACAACACCATCATGGCTTTAAACTGCGGAATGGTAGGCATTGCAGGTTGCGGCAAGACCACGCTGTTCAATTCCTTGTCGCGGGGCCGCAATCTTGCAGCGCAAGTTTCGGGGCGCACAAACCTTGGTCAGATCGAAGTACCGGATCCCCGCCTGGAAGCAATTGCCGGGATCACCAAACCACCCAGGGTGGTTCCCACCACCATAGAGATAGTAGATATTCCAGGGCTTACCAAAGGGGGGAGCAAGACGAAAGGGGGCAATCAGTTCCTTGCCGATATCCGACAGTGCGATGCCATCATCCATGTGCTGCGTTGTTTTGATGATGTCACTGTGCCCCACATGGAGGGCTCGGTGAATCCGCTGAGGGATAAAGAGATCATCGACCTGGAGTTGATCACCAGCGATCTCGTGACTGTGGAAAAGAAGCGTGATCGATTGCAGAAGGTTGCCGCGGTCGGTGACAAGGATGCAAAAAAGGGTACAGAGGTGCTTTCTGCAATGATGGACCACTTCGAAAACGGTGAGCCCGCCAGAACATTCAGCATCCAAGAGACAGACAGGAAATACGTCGACGACTGTTTCCTTCTCACTGTAAAGCCTGTCATTTACGTATGCAATGTGGATGAAGCTTCGGCCGCTGCGGGCAACCATCATGTGGAAAAGGTGCGGCCAGCCATTGAAGAGGAAGGCAGTGAACTGCTGATCATCGCTGCCCAGGCAGAATCCGAGATAGCCACCCTCGAAGATGAGGAAGACCGCCAGGAATTCCTCAGAGACATCGGGCTGAAAGAACCTGCGGTAAACAAGTTGATACGTGCGGCATACCGTACACTCAGGTTACAAACCTTCTTTACCTTTGGCCCGAAAGAGGCCAGGGCATGGACATTGCGCGAAGGCACTCCCGCACCGCAGGCTGCCGGCATTATTCACTCAGATATGGAAAGAGGGTTTATACGCGCAGAGGTGATGAGATCATCAGACTTTATTGAACTGGGCTCGGAACAAGCATGCAAACAAGCCGGCAAATTCCACATCGAAGGGAAAAACTACATCGTCCGCGACGGTGACATCTTTCACGTACGCTTCAACGTGTAAAGCCCAGCCAATCTACTTCTCGAAAAAGTCCTGCAGAGATCCCAGGTATGATTCTTTCCACCCGGCCAGCATATTCCGATAGGCTTCATCCGGGATCCCTGAATGCTCTACCCTGACAAGCGTATGCTCTTTATCCGGATACAGGTCGATGACAACATCCGATGACCGGTCTTCCCCGAAAAACCATTTTTGACGGATGGACCTGTTGGGCTGAAAAGACACATTCTCCCCCACGATTAGACCATCAAGCATGGTAAAAGCCGATCCCGGCTCCAGGCTCATCACCGCCGGCTCCCCGCTCCACAATTCGATGGTAAAAGGGTTGGTCAACGCGATATATACCTCCTCGGGCGTGCCTTTGACCTTTCGCTGCAATCTGATTGTTTTCATAAAAAATGATTCGTGGTCGTTTCCCTGACACGAAAGCACCCCGGACCGGAATGTAACGTTTTAATCCGCCCGGGACCCCTGCTTCCCCCACCTGTTTGGCAGGATGGGATATGCTTAAATCGACACGGCCCTGGCCTCCAAAAGCCGGCGCATCGGGATGGCTCAACCATTGTTTTTGCAAAAACGCAGGATAAAGGTACATATGTTTTGAATCTATTTCAAGCGGCCTTTGGTATTTTTCTGTGGGAAAAAGCAGCATCGTGTACCGCTTTTTTTTAGTCTGCCGCGCTTCATTTCTTTATTTTAGAACTTCGTGATGACAGGTCAAAAGCCTAAACAGAAAAGGGGGTTGCTGAGGAGGTATAACGAAGGTTGGTGACGAAGCAAACGAAGCGTATTTCCTCTTATTGAAGGATTTTGGCCTCGGAACAGATTTTCCAATAACTGATTTGGGTTTAAATTTTTTTATCAAAAGGCTTTTACTATATTTGCGCTTTCCGTGACAACATATGTGTTGTTTCTTTATACATAATCTTTTTCGTTCACATTTTTAAAATAGGAGTATCGTCATGAATACCACAGAAAAGATCACGTCGCAACAGGCGATTGCCTTGGAGGAAAAGTACGGTGCACATAACTATCACCCCTTACCCGTGGTTTTATCGCGCGGTGAAGGCGTTCATGTTTGGGATGTGGAAGGGAAGCGTTATTTTGACTTCCTTTCGGCTTATTCAGCATTAAATCAGGGACATTGTCACCCTAAGATCACGCAGGCGCTGATAGACCAGGCCGAGAAGCTGGCCCTTACTTCCAGGGCTTTTCACAATGATGTATTGGGCCAGTATGAAAAATACATCACCGGATTATTTGGTTACGATAAGGTGTTGCCCATGAACACCGGAGCTGAAGCTGTGGAGACAGCCATTAAGCTTTGCCGCAAGTGGGCTTATCAGAAAAAGGGTGTCCCTGAGAACCAGGCAAAGATCGTGGTGTGCGAGAACAACTTCCATGGCCGGACCACCACCATCGTTTCGTTCTCCAACGACCCCGACGGATACAGTGACTATGGGCCCTATACCCCCGGGTTCATTCGCATCCCTTACAATGATGCAGACGCCCTGGAGGAGGCCCTGAAGGATCCAAACGTGGCAGGCTTCCTCTTTGAGCCGATACAAGGTGAGGCGGGCGTTTTTGTTCCCGACGAAGGTTACCTTACCCAGACATACAAGCTTTGCAAGCAACATAACGTGCTGTATATGGCCGACGAAGTACAGACAGGCATTGCCCGTACGGGAAAGATGCTGGCCTGTGACCACGAAAACATCAAGCCCGATGTCGTCATCCTCGGAAAAGCCATCAGCGGGGGGATGTATCCCGTATCGGCCGTACTGGCCAACGATGATGTAATGCTGGTGATCAAGCCCGGACAACACGGATCCACCTTCGGCGGAAACCCGGTTGCCGCAAAAGTGGCCATGGCCGCCCTCCAGGTGATAGAAGAAGAAAACCTGGCAGAAAGAGCCGAACACCTGGGCCAGATCCTGCGTAAAGAACTTCGCAACATCCAGTCTGAAATGCTGACACTGGTCAGGGGCAAAGGGCTGCTTAATGCCATCGTTATTAAACCCAAAGGCGATAAGGAAGCCATGGATGTGTGCCTTAAGATGGCAGAGCTTGGACTGCTGGCCAAACCCACACACGGCGACAAGATCCGCTTCGCACCCCCGCTGATCATCACAGAAGAACAGCTCATGGAATGCGTCGACATCATCCGAAAAGCCATCCTTTCATTTGAATAATTTGAAAACGTGACGTTTGCAGGATCACCCGGCAAAGGTATCCTGCCATTTTTCCCGCAAATGCCTGCAAAGTGCGTTATCCTGTATCTCATTCGTTGTGTGAAATATCGAATGAAGACCTTAAACCCTTATACCCTTAAACTTTTAAACCTTTAAACCCTTCAACCTCTTTGACCTTCTGACAAATGATAAACATTAATAAACAAGCGACGACCGGGTGAAAGACCTTGAGACGTTTTTCATGTGTCTGTGTGTAATTTCACATGAAAAAAATTCATGTATATTTCTCCTGTAAAAAACCACCACCATTTTGTCTTAAAATTTACAAAATGCTGGTGTACAGGAGGAACCGCTTCGCTTTCACATGATTTTTTTTCATGTGTCTGTGTGTAATTTCACATGAAAAAAATTCATGTATATTTGTATACAACCAAACGGGAATGCAGAATGAGATCTTACAAACGCCTCAGGAAAACCGACGACAGAATGATCTTTGGTGTCTGCGGTGCCCTGGCCGATTATTTTGAAACAGACCCCACGCTGATACGTATCCTGTTTGTAATACTATTTTTCATGGGGTTGATCGGATTGCTTTTTTACATTATCCTGGCTATTGTCATTCCACCGAGATAAAACAAAAGATCCATTCCGTACAACTATTTTTTTTATTTTTGCAGTCTTATATAATTATATAAATACTTTAGATTAAATACATGGACCTGTACGCTGACAGCATTGCCAGGAGATACGACGGATTGTCGCAGCAAACATGCTGTTTGTCATGTGGCGGAGCATTCTCATTTGCAGAAATTAAGCCGGGTGATACATGCGTGGACCTCGGATGCGGTAAAGGCCACGATGTTTTACGCATGGCGCTGCTGGCAGGAGATGGCGGATATGCATATGGGGTTGACATATCTGACGGGATGATGGAAACAGCCCGGCAACAAGCTGAAAAAACAGGAATTCAAAACATTGATTTTATAAAATGTCAGCTGGAAAAGATCAGGCTGGATGACAATGCTGCCGATGTGATCATCTCCAATTGTGCCATCAACCATTCTCTCAGCCAGGACAGGGTTTGGAAAGAGATTGCCAGGATGCTCAAAAAAGGGGGGCGATTCGTGGTCAGTGACATTTATGCGACAGTGCCAGTGCCTGAAAAATACCGGAAAGACCCTGCAATGGTCGCCAAATGCTGGGCTGGCGCCGTCACCAGAGAAAAATACTTGCAAAACATCACCAGTGCCGGCCTGCGCAACATCGAAATACTGGAAGAATCAGAACCATACGAGAAAGGACGGGTCACCGTGGCCAGTTTCACCGTCAAAGGACAGAAATAATGTGACAATGTGAATACAACATTCCGCCTGTCAAACATCACAGACATTTCAGAGATATAAGACATTTCAGAGATATCAAACATTCATTATGAAAAGCCTCATTAAAAAAGAGAAAAAGCAGGAAAAGCAGACCAGGGTGAAGCAAGCCCAGTGTTGTGCCAAGACATCCGTTGCACAGGCGGGGTGTCATGACTAACATGTTGAAGCCATGCGTCCTTCTCCGTACAATATCCTTTCAGAGGTCAGTGGCAGCGACAAGTTCATTGTCGTAAACAGCTTGTCCGGCCATGCCGATCTGCTGACCCGGCAAGAGGTAAACATGCTGAAGCATCCGGGAGCGTCACCCCCGGAGGATTTCATCGTCAAAGGCTATATCGCTGATCCGGAAGAGGAACAGCAACGTTACCAGATGGCTTATATCGACTTTCTGGAACAACGCAGCCGGGAGGAATTGCAGCTGTTTTTCGCACCCACCTACCTTTGCAACTTCGAATGCGACTACTGTTACCAGGCCCAATACCTTTCTGCCCCGGAGAAGCTCTCCAAACAGGTGATCGACGCTTTTTTTGCCTACCTGCAGCAACATATGGGGCACCGGTCCAAATATGTTACCCTCTTTGGTGGCGAGCCACTGCTGCCGGGAAAAGAATACAGGGAAACGATGGCCTGCTTCCTGAATCGCTGTGTCGACCACCGCCTCGACCTGGCCGTGGTCACCAACGGGTATCACCTTGACGAATACCTGGACTTGTTCTCTGATGTTAGCATCCGTGAGATACAGATCACACTCGACGGGACCGAAGAGACACATAACCGCCGTAGACCCCTCAAAGGCGGGAAAGCAACGTTTCACCGCATTGTATCAGCCATCGGCAACTGTCTCGAACAGGGGTTGCAGGTGAACCTCCGGATGGTGGTCGACAGGGAGAACATCAACAACCTCCCTGATCTGGCCCGCTATGCCATTGATAAAGGATGGACGGAGTCCCCCTTGTTTAAAACTCAGCTGGGGAGAAATTATGAACTGCATCAATGCCACCCGGGACACGCCAAGCTGTACTCGCGTCTGTCATTGTACAAGGACCTCTTCCATCTCATTGATAAGTACCCGGAAATTCTTGCTTTTCATCGCCCCGCATTTACCGTGGCGCAGTTTCTGAAAGACAACGGATCACTGCCTCCTCCCCTTTTTGATGCGTGTCCTGCATGCAAAGGCGAATGGGCCTTTGATCACAGGGGAGTGATCTACGGCTGTACAGCCACCGTGGGCAAACCCGGAGAAGAGCTGGGGCGCTTCCATCCCGACATCCGTCTCGACATGGAAAAAGTCCACGCATGGCAGCGACGCGACGTACGTTCCATAGAAGCCTGCAGGCAATGCAACCTTCAGCTTGTCTGCGGCGGGGGTTGTGGTGCCGTTGCAAAAAATACCAAAGGGGATATCCATGAAGCAGACTGCCGTCCGGTAAAAGAATTGCTGGGAATGGGCATCGCGGCGTATTTCCCAACAATATAAAAAAACTGCACCGGTTCATCGCCACGTTAATATTTTTCCTAACTTTGCCACCATACAGGTTCCGCCCCCCTTTCGGGACAGCCGGATGAAAAGGGAACCAGGTGAAAGTCCTGGACAGTTCCCGCTGCTGTAAGTTCCTTTAAAAGTGTTTGTCACCCCAATGCCACTGCCCTTCCGGGTGGGAAGGCGGCAAACACGGAACAAGTCAGAAGACCTGCCTGTAATATTGCCCAATTTGTAGCTTTCGGGAAAAAAGCGAAGAAAAATGCGTGCCCTGTTTTTCTCATCAGGATTTCTCCGTCTGTTACAAATGATTGAAAAATCGTTTGTTTTGACTATACCGGCACGATAACCGGTGCAAATGCCATTCTATGTTTCGCTGGACATCAATCGTAATCGCGCTGCTACCCCTTGGGCTGTCTGCCGCGACGGATCAACCGCCCGACACCCTTATCACCCTCAGGGAAACCGAGGTAAGGGCCATGCGATACAATGCTTTTTCTGCCGGGCATTCATTCCATCAGATCGATGACCTGTTCATTCATAACCAATATGACAGGGGCATTGATCAATTGCTGACCAGCCATACAGGCATGTTCATCAAGCGCTATGGCCCCGGCATACTGTCTACCAGCTCCCTGCGGGGTGGGTCGGCTGCGCAGACATCCCTCATCTGGAATGGCTTTCCGTTGCAAAATTATATGCATGGCCAGACAGACCTTGCATTGTTCCCGGTCTTTTTTGCCGACGAAGCAGGCATACAATACGGAGGTGGCAGCGCACTGTGGGGAAGCGGTAACATGGGAGGCAGTATTCATTTAAACAATACCCGCGACATGCAGCAGGGATGGAGCGCCCTGGCAGGTGTTTCAGCTGTCGACGTGGGAGAGATGGCACAACACTTCCGGCTTGCATGGGGTAGCGAAACTGTCTCCTCCAGGTTGCGTTTCTTTAACCGGACCTCCGACAACCTTTACAGTTACAGGAACACCGCAATGAGTGGCCATCCCGTTCAAATACAGGAACACGCCGCACTCTACCAGAGGGGACTCCTGCATGAAACCTATATCAGCATGCACAACCGTCACCGGCTAAACATCCGCTGGTGGTGGCAGGAAACAAACCGCAACATCCCTCCCCCCCTGATGCAATCCACCGCAGGCGCATACCAGGAAGACGGAGCTTTCCGTATTACTGGACAGTGGCAGACCACGCTTGACAAAAGTGTCATCAGCTGGCGCGGCGGACTGTTTGACGAGACCTTGTTATACTTTGACAGCCTCAGCGGAGAGAGCCGTTCCCGCTCTCAGACCATCATTCAGGAAGCCGGTGCGGTGTTCAGCCCCCACCCTTCGCTGCTTGCCAATGGAGGGATCAACACCAGCCGGGTCAAAGCCCGGGCCGATGAATACAGGGAAACCGAACAAAAGCAGCAAAGTCTTGCCCTTTTCGGCTCCCTGAAGTGGAAAGCCGTTCCGGGACGTTTGCAATTGCTTACAAGCGTCAGGCAAGAGTTTGTTGACAGCCATGCAGCCCCCCTGGCCCCTGCATTCGGACTTTCTTTCCAGGCAATGCCCATGCTGTTTATCAAAGCTAACACCGGCAAAAACTACCGCGTCCCAACACTCAACGATAAGTACTGGACGCCGGGCGGCAATCCCGATCTTGAACCGGAAAAAGGTTGGAGTCGAGACCTTACCATTGCCTTCGACAACCCAGAACAACACCGGCAATCCTCCGACAATACAAATGATCCCGGGTCGCCCGTCCGGCTCCAGAAAGCATCCATTACCGGTTTTCACAGAAACATATCGCAGTGGATCATCTGGCTGCCCCTGGAAGGCATGATGCACTGGTCGCCCAGGAACGTCATGGAGGTGAGAAGCTACGGACTTGAAGCAAGGGTCGCAGTGAAAGCCAGTGCAGGTGCCATTCAGATCGGCATCAATGCCCGCTGGGATCTTACCCTGGCAGAAAACATGCGCGCAAAAAGCCCCAATGATGCCTCAACAGGCAAACAACTTATCTACGTGCCCAAAAACACGGCAGGCTACAGTTGGTATATCCGTCATGAGAGGTTGACCCTGATTTTTGACCATAGCTACACGGGCAAGAGGTATACAAGCAGTGATAACAACCAGTGGCTCAACCCTTATCATACCGGGAACATCGGTCTGCAATGGCAGTACAATGTTGCCGGACACAGCTTCAGGGTGTATGCCGCTGCCAACAACCTGTGGAATGAGGCATATGAGGCAATGGCCGGACGGCCTATGCCCCTCAGGCACTTCCGGGCAGGGATCCAACTGGAAATATTTGCACAACAGAAAAGGAAATAAACCAATATGCACCAACAACCAAAACAATATCAATGATAAAGAAAAAAACATGGAAATACCTGGCCATTGCGGCGGGGATCATCATGGCCTCATGCAGCAAAGAAGACAATGGCCCACTTGCAACGCGACCTGACATTGCTTCCGGACAAGGTGTATTCGTGGCCAATGAGGGGAACTTCGGTTGGGGAAATGCCTCATTGAGCTATTACGACAAAAAGAACGACACCATTCATCATGATTATTTCAGAAATGCAAATGGGGAAACTCCGGGCGATGTCCTGCAGTCAATAACCATGCATAAAGGCCTTGCTTACCTGGTTGTCAACAATTCCGGCAAAATAGAAGTGATGGATCCCAAAACAGGCCATCGCCATAGCACCATCACCGGAATGGTCTCACCCCGTTACATGTTGCCTGTGACTGACGACAAAGCTTATGTGAGTGATCTTTTTGGGAACCATATACGGATCGTGGATCTTCAAACATCAACGATTACCGGGGAGATCCCCCTGAATGGATGGACAGAAGCAATGGTTGAGTTGAGGGGCAATGTTTACGTCACCGGGATGCAATCCGGATATGTATACGAGCTCGATCCTGCCGGCGACCAGCTGATCGACAGTTTATACCTGCCACCAGGTCCTGTATCGATGGTGGTGGATTCAAACGAACACCTTTGGGTGCTGTCGGGCGGCGCCCCCATGTTCAAAAATGAACCCACCCTCTATCAACTGGAAAAAAACAGTTTCGGGATTAAGAAACAATACCATCTGCCTGACCCCGGGTTCATCTACAACAACCTCTCCATCTGCCCCGAAGGGGAGACACTTTATTTCCTCGGAGAAAATGTTTACCGCATGAATATCACCAGCGCCAACCCGCAACCGGAAAAATTCATACCATCAGAAGGAAGGTTCTTCTATGCACTGTCGGTGGATCCATTCAACGGGGATATTTATTTATCCGACCCCATTGACTTTGAACAGAAAGGAAAGATGATGCGCTACGACAAGGAAGGTCAGCTGCTGAACACCCTGAATACCGGGATAATACCCGGCAGTTTTACTTTTTATTGATGGGGCAGCGTTTTTTCTTAATTTTGCCCTTATGCAATCGCCATGTAAGATACCTGGCCGGGCTTTCCGGACAACACTCATGACTGCCGCCCTTGCCATTCTTCTGTTCCATTCATGCCAGGATGACGAAATTTGTGAGGATTTAACTGCCAACAACTTGCGTATTGGATTTTATATGATTGACCAGGAAGATGACCAGTGGACGGTGGTGGATTCACTGAGGGTGTTTGCAGTGGAGAAAGCAGATCAGCCTATTCATGATACCCTTCGTTTCATTTCTGCATTAGAGCTGCCACTCAACCCATCTGCCGACAGTTGTGGATTTGTGCTCGACTTCTTTCATCTGGTGGATACCATTTGGTTAACATACGAACGAAAGACGCACATGGTATCTGTTGAATGCGGATTTACCATGTTTTTCGATATCAAAAAAACCGTATACAGCACCCACCATATCATTTCGCTGGAAGCGCCAATGACTTACGTAACAAACGATCTTGATGAACATCTTAAGATATTTCTTCCTGATACCGTTAATGGTAATTAGCTGTGGCCTGAAGGCAGAAAATGACACCCTTTTCGTCCCATCGGTGCGGGTTGGGTTGGATATGTCCGGCTTTGCCAGGCAGTTTGTCGAGCCCGAAACCGTTACCGGAGAAGTGTCCGTTGATGTTGAATTGCAAGAAAATTATTTCGCCGTGCTGGAAGCCGGCATGATGGCTGTAGACGTGAAGAAAGAAACACACAGGTATCAGGCCGGCGGATATTTCTTCCGTCTGGGTGCAGACTTCAACATTCTGGGACGCACCCCGGAAAATCCCAACGACCTGGTGCTCCTGTCTCTCAGATACGGTTATGGCACCATGGATCACGAAGCCCCCTTTATTGTTATCCCGGATCCTTTCTGGGGAAATCATCAAACCGCCCTGCCATCAGAAAAGTACCGTGCGCATTGGATCGAGGCCGGGATGGGACTCAAAACGGAACTGTTTCATAACATATTCATAGGATGGAGCCTGCGCGGGCGCCTGCTCGTCGCCAGCACCAAAGATCCGGCAATGGAACCATATTTTATCGGGGGCTACGGAAAATCAAACGGCAACACGACCCTGATGCTGCATTACCATGTTCTCTATCGAATACCACTGAGATAGCTTCCTGCGCTTTTCATCATTCCGGCAATGCTGATCGACTCCCGGGTGCATTGCATGTTGGGTTCTTCGCAGTGCGCCATGCATCTGCAATCAGCTGCCCGTAACACATGTCCTGTGCCCTTCTGCCCCCTGGCTCTCAGGCATCGCGGCCCTCCTTGCCATTCTATTCAACAATTCAGCGACCCAAAAATCAAATTATTCAACAATTTTTCATAACTTGTGGATTCTTTGACCCCTTTCGCTCATCAACCATCAAAACCTCTCCGATATGGACGCCAGAGAAAAACCATTGATCCTTGTCACCACCGACTTTACAGAGATCAGCGAATTTGCCATTGACAATGCTGTAAGGATGGCCAGGCTTCTCAACGGGAAGCTGCTTATTCTCCACATCATCGACAATTATACGAGGAGAATGCTGAAAAAAGAAGAAAAAAGCGAAGATTTTGTGGGGGAAAAACTTAAAAAAATTGCCGGCAACATAGAAAAAGAAACCGGTATTGAAGTGACCTTTATTGTGGAAAAGGGAAATATTTTTAAAGCCATTGCATCCGTTGCAAAAAAACACAATGCACTGCTTCATTTTCTCGGCACCCACGGAAAAAAAGGCATTCAATGGATCATTGGCAGCTTTGCCCTGAAAGTGGTGAAGCGTTCGCCGGTTCCCGTCGTTGTCATCCAGAAGCCGGCAGAAAACATCAACTACAGCAAAATTGTCTTCCCGCTTGACCTTCAGTCCGGATCCAAGCAAAAGGTAAAATGGGCCAAAAAGTTGTACAATACTGCCGGCTCTCAATTTGACATTTTTGTAGAGAACTATGGAGATGATCACACCGACAGAAAGCTTAAGGCTGACCTGAAACAGTTAACTGAGATCATGGACTATCACAATATCCCCTACACCAAAACATTCTCAAGTCCCAGGGGCTCTTTTGCCAACCAGACAATAGCGTTCGCAGGTGAACAGAATGCAGATGCCATCATGATCACCTCCGACCCCGATAAGCTCACCTGGAACCCATTCAACAAAGAAGAAGAAAGGGTGTTGTACAATGAGGAAAAAATACCGGTGATGTTCATCAACTCCAAAAAACTCCGCTTGGTGATCGGTGGCCCATAGTTTGGTGATCATCCCTTTCGGACAAAAAATGCCGGTGACATACCGGCATTTTTTTTATTTTTACCAAAACACAAAAAGGCCATTATGGAACGGGAAGCCGCCAGGGAGCGCATACAGGAATTAACTGACAGGATCAATGAACACAATTACCGTTATTACGTGCTGGCCCGGCCCGTCATCAGTGATTATGAATATGATATGCTGCTTGAGGAGCTGATCTCACTTGAAAAGGCATTTCCCGGGCTGCGGGACAAAAACTCTCCCAGTCAGCGGGTGGGCGGAGAGGTTACCAGGAAGTTCCCCACGGTCAAACACACCTATCCGATGCTTTCGCTAAGCAACACCTATAGCAAGGAAGAAGTGATGGCTTTTGACCGGCGGATTAAAAAGGCCCTTGGCAACAGCTATGAATACGTTTGTGAGCTGAAATATGACGGTGTGGCCATCTCGCTGACCTATGAAAACGGCTCATTGGCCCGGGCGGCAACACGTGGCGACGGTGTGCAGGGTGACGAGATAACCTCCAACATCAGGACCATCAGGAGCATCCCTTTGAAGCTCAGGAATAAATTCCCGGCATCGTTTGAGGTGCGCGGCGAAGTTTATATGCCGCATAAAAGTTTTCTGCAGTTAAACGATCAAAAAGAGAGGAAAGGGGAAACGGGTTTTGCCAATCCGCGAAATGCGGCGGCGGGCAGCCTGAAGCTACAGGATTCTTCGCTGGTTGCCAAACGAAACCTTGACTGTTTCATGTATGGTGTTTATGGTGACAACCTCCCCTTTCAGACCCACTGGGACAGTTTGCAGGCTCTCAAAGAGTATGGTTTTAAGGTTTCGGCAGACATTAAAAAATGTGCGGACATTGATGCGGTATTCCATTTCATTGCGCAAGGCGAGGAGAGACGCACCACCCTTCCCTTTGATATAGATGGTGTGGTGATCAAGGTTAACAAATATTCGCAGCAGGAGGCACTCGGTTATACAAGCAAATTCCCAAGATGGGCCATCGCCTATAAGTACAAGGCCGAAAGGGCGATCACCAGGCTGCTGGATGTGGCCTTTCAGGTTGGACGTACCGGGGCTGTCACACCTGTGGCCATTCTGGAGCCGGTACCCGTGGCAGGAACAACAGTTAAAAGGGCCTCCCTGTACAATGAAGACAGGATGGCCGACCATGACCTCCATCAGAACGATATTGTTTTTGTTGAAAAAGGCGGCGATATCATTCCCAAGATAGTGGATGTGGATGCATCACAAAGAATAGCAACGGCAAAAAGGATCCATTTTGCTTCCCGGTGTCCCGAGTGCAACACCCCGTTGCAAAAAGAACCCGACGGATCCGTGCATTACTGTCCCAACACCATGAACTGCCCTCCACAGATACAGGGCAAGATAGAACACTTCATCAGCCGAAGGGCCATGGATATCGACAGCCTGGGACAAGGAAAAACGGAAATGCTGCTCGTCAAAAACAAGATAAGCAATATTGCCGACCTTTATGATCTTACGTATGATGACCTGATCGGGCTGGAAAAGACATTCGTTGACCCGCAGGGCAAAAAAGAACGGAAGATCCGTTTCCGTGACAAGACCGTCAGGAACATCCTGTCAGCGATAGAAAACTCCAAAAAAGTGCCTTTTGAGAGGGTGCTTTATGCATTGGGTATCAGGCATCTCGGCGAAACTATGGCAAAAAAGCTGGCCCAACATTTCGAAAACATTGACAGGCTTAAAGAAGCTTCTGAAGAAGAACTGGTTGCGGTTGACGAGGTTGGTGAAAAAATGGCGAACAGCATACACACCTATTTCAACAACCCTGGCAATGCACATATTCTCAATCGCCTGAAGGATGCAGGATTGTCGTTCAGTGTCGAAAAGGACGAAAAACAAGGGGATGATGGGGCCCTTGCGAACAAGTCCTTCGTCGTATCGGGGGTTTTTGAAAAATATTCCCGAGATCAGATAAAGGGTCTTATTGAAAAACATGGGGGCGAGATAAAAAGCGCGATATCGTCCAAAACCGATTACCTCGTTGCAGGCGACAAGATGGGGCCTGAAAAGCGCAAGAAAGCAGAATCACTGAACGTCCCCATCATCAATGAAAATGACCTGGAAAACCTCGTCAAAGAATAACACCATCGTGAATTGTCAGCTTGCGGTCGGCTATATCAGCCAACTCCTCGTTATGGGTAACGATCACAAAGCTTTGTTGCATGGTATCGCGCAAACGGAAGAACAACCGGTGCAACTCACCCGAGGCTTTTGAATCGAGGTTGCCACTGGGCTCATCAGCCAGAACCACTACAGGGTCATTTATCAAGGCCCTTGCTACAGCCACACGCTGCTGCTCTCCACCGCTAAGCTCAGAAGGCTTATGTGCAAGGCGGTCGCCCAGGCCAAGCATTTCCAGCAGTTCTGCCGCACGCCGTGTCCCCTCCCTTTTGCCCTTGCCAGCGATGAACGCGGGAATACTGACATTCTCCACAGCAGAAAACTCCGGGAGCAAATGATGAAACTGGAACACAAAGCCAATATGCCTGTTACGGAAAACAGACAACTCCCGGTCGCTGAAACCGGAGATGTCCTGCTGATCAATCAGCACACGCCCCTGATCATAACGATCGAGGGTACCCATAATGTGCAGCAAGGTGGTCTTCCCGGCTCCCGAAGCACCCACAACAGATACGATCTCTCCCTTGGCAACTGCGATGGTGACCCCTTTTAAAACCTTCAGCGCACCATAAGACTTGTGTATGTTCTCCGCGACGATCATCATCATTAATGTTTAGTAACACCCTCCCTGTCCGGCAGGTCCCGTTAATGAACTCATGTTCGGCCCTTGCTGACGATCCGGTAAAAATACGAAAATAAGCAAAAAGCCAAAGTTATGATAACATTACGACAAGTAGAAAACAAACAGAATGGAGTTTTCCCCTAAAGATGCGGTAATGTCTGCCCCGGATCATTCATCGGTCTGCCGTGAATCGAAAAATGTAATGTACCTTTGATCAGTCAAAAGGATGAACCGATGCGAAAGCTCATCAGAATCTTTGCAACGTTGCTGCTCACGCTGGCAGTTATACTGGCGGTTATCCTCATCTACTCCCACATCACTCTCTATGACCCCCCGGAACACACAACCTTGTTTGAAAGCGACCGTCCGGACATTTTAAGCGACACCGCCACCATATCCCTGATGACCTGGAACCTCGGCTATGCCGGCCTGGGTGACGATATGGATTTTTTTTATGACGGGGGCAGGCAGGTACGCACCAGCCGAGAACGAACACTTTCCAACCTGCAGGCCATCTTGTCGTTTCTCAGAAAAAAGGCGGATACTGACTTTTTTCTTTTCCAGGAAGTTGACCTCCACGCCAGGCGCTCTTATTATACTGATATGACCGACAGCCTCCAGCAAGCATTGCCGGATGCGAACCACACGTTTGGGAAAAATTACCATGTACGTTTTGTCCCGGCACCTTGGTATGCTCCCATGGGCAAGGTGACCTCCGGCCTGGTCACAACCAGCCACCCTGAGCCCCGGTCGGTCAAAAGGGTGAATTACCCGGGCAACTATCCATGGCCGGAAAAGTTGTTCAACCTGCAGCGATGTTTTCTTATCAGCCGTTATCCCCTTACCAATGGCAAAGAACTGGTGATCATCAACACACATAACTCGGCTTTCGACGACGGGAACCTGCGGGCCTTGCAGATGGACTACCTGCATGGGGTACTGACATCGGAATATGAGCAGGGCAATTATGTGATCGCTGGCGGCGACTTTAACCAGTGTCCGCCAGACTTTGAACCAGCGTTTTTTTTCAACGTTTTCGATGAGGAAGACCCAATGTACATCCCCGGAAATTACCTTCCTGACTGGCATTTTGTCTACGACCCTACGGTGCCTACCAACAGGCGGTTGCTGGCACCTTACCATGCATCCGCCACCGCCACCACCCTGATTGATTTCTTTATCGTGTCGCCAAATGTCAAACCCCTTGATGTGCAGGGTGTTCATCTCGACTTCAAACATTCTGACCACAATCCGGTGATGGCAAAGTTCCGTTTATTGGGGGGCCATGCCTTGCCGGCACCAAAATATATTGGCAGATGACACCATCATTTGACATACTCAGGAAGCATCTCCGGGGTGACCTGCATGACGGGTTAAGTTATCGGTTGCTGTATGCCACCGATGCTTCTGTTTTCAGGGAGATCCCTGCGGCCGTTTGCCTTCCTGCAGATGTTGCTGATCTGAAAGAGATCCTTGCTTTTTGCAGGCAACACAATATGCCGCTGATCCCCCGAACTGCAGGGACATCCCTTGCCGGTCAGGTTGTTGGCCACGGAATGGTAACCGACTTTTCGCGGTACATGAACAAGATTCTGGAGCTCAACACAGAAGAAAGATGGGTAAGGGTGCAGCCAGGGGTGATCCTCGACGATTTAAACCGGTTCCTGGCACCGCACGGATTGTTTTTCGGGCCCGAAACGTCAACGGGTAACCGCTGTATGATAGGGGGCATGGTAGCCAACAACGCCTGTGGCGCACACTCCCTCGTATATGGCAGCACCCGCGACCACACCCTGGAAATAAAGGCTCTGCTCTCCGATGGCACCCTTGCGACGTTTGGCCCCCTCAACAATGAAGCTTTCCGAAACAAGTGCGTGGGCAGCAAGCTGGAAAACACGATCTACAGCCAGCTGTTTGAGATGCTTTCAGAAAAGGAACTCCAGGAAGCAATCAGGGCCAATTTCCCTGATCCCCGCATCAATAGGCGAAATACGGGATATGCCCTGGATATGCTCCTCAACGCTTCGCTTTTTGGCGGGGAGGAGACGTTCAACGCCTGCAAGCTGCTATGTGGCGCAGAGGGCACCCTGGCCCTGTATACGGAGATCAGGTTGAACCTGGTGCCGTTGCCGCCACCGGAAAAAACACTGGTATGCGTACATACAGAAACCATTGATGAAGCCCTTCAGGCAAACCTGGTGGCCCTGGAGCATCAGCCGGTCGCCATAGAGCTGATCGATAAGCATGTCCTTGACTGTACCCGGTCAAACATCCATCAGGCAAAAAACCGCTTTTTTGTGAAAGGGTCCCCGGGTGCCATACTGCTGGTGGAGTTTGCCTGTAACACACGCAAAGAGGCCAGGGAGAAAGCCAGGGAACTGGAAGCCCGGATGCGTAAAAGCGGTCTGGGTTATCACTATCCGGCACTTTTCGACCAAGATATCAGTAAGGTCTGGGCTTTGCGGAAAGCAGGCCTGGGGTTGCTGTCGAATATTCCCGGAGATGCTAAACCGGTAGCCGTCATCGAGGACACGGCAGTACATGTTACGGCGCTGCCCGGTTTTATCAGGGAGGTGCAGGCCCTATTGAACCAGCTCGGACTACAGTGTGTCTTTTATGCCCATATAGGTTCCGGGGAGTTGCACCTGCGTCCGTTGTTGAATCTGAAAAGCCGTACCGACGTGGAGCGTTTCCAGGAAGTCGCAGAGGGGATGGCAAAACTGGTCAAAAAATACAGGGGCTCGCTGAGCGGTGAACATGGCGACGGGCGGCTGCGCGGAGGTTTTATTCCCATCGTACTGGGTGACAAATGCCTTGATCTGTTGCATCAGGTAAAGACCACCTGGGACCCTCAAAACATCCTGAACCCCGGAAAGATTGTCAACACCCCCTCCGTGAAAACCTCCCTCCGGTACACACCGGGACAACCGGAGAAAAAGATCAAAACCTATTTCAACTACGAAAAAACCCTTGGATTCTTAAGGGCTGTCGAGCAATGCAATGGTTCGGGCGATTGCAGGAAGAACCACGCCGCAGGTGGTGTGATGTGCCCATCCTATCACGCTACACTTGATGAATTCAGCAGCACCCGGGGCAGGGCCAACCTGCTGCGCGAAATGATCACCCACTCATCGAAGAATAATCCCTTTCTCCATAAAGAACTGATCGAGATACTCGACCTGTGCCTCTCATGTAAAGGTTGTAAGGCAGAGTGCCCATCAAGCGTTGATATGGGCAAATACAAGGCCGAAGTGTTACAACACCATTATGACGGAACAGGCACGCCATTCAGCGTCAGGATCACCGGTGCATATTCGAAGCTCTTCAAGGCCGGCAGCATTGCACCTTCAGTGTTCAACTTTATGGCAAAAAACAAGCTGACCTCATCATTGCTGAAACAAATGCTCGGCTTTGCAAAAGAAAGGGAGCTTCCGCTCATCAGGAAACAAAGCCTTCGCTCATGGGCAAAAAAACAGCTACCCCTGATCAACCAAAAGCCTGGATTGAACAAGAGCGTATACCTGTTTTGCGATGAGTTCACCAATTTCAATGAACCTGAAACGGGCATTCAGGCCTGTCTTTTATTGAACCAGCTGGGCTACCGCATACTCATCCCGAAACACGTGGAAAGTGGACGGGCATATCTGTCGAAAGGCCTTTTGAAAAAAGCAGCTGCAATAGCATCGAAAAACATTGAACTGCTTGCACCACACGTCAATGAAAAAACACCCCTGATAGGCATTGAACCTTCGGCTGTCTTGTGTTTTCGTGACGAATATCCGGAACTTGCAGGCAAAGAGATGGAAGATGCGGCCATCAAGCTGTCAAAGCACTGCCATACCATAGAGGAGTTTATCGCCTCAGAACATGCCGGCGGGAACATCGACGCCTCCCTTTTTGATGCGCAAAAAAGAAAGATCTACATGCATGGCCACTGCCATCAAAAAGCATTGTCTTCAGTTGATCACACCGTAAGAATGTTGTCGATCCCGGTAAATCATGATATAGAAGAGATAGAATGCGGTTGCTGCGGGATGGCAGGCGCCTTTGGTTATGAAAAAGGCCATTATGGCCTCAGCATGCAGATCGGCGAGCTTTCACGGTTTCCTGCCATTCGCCGGGCGGACCGGGATGCCATCATCGTGGCAGCCGGCACAAGCTGCAGGCAGCAGATACTCGACGGTACCGGACGGAGGGCATTCCATCCGGCAGAGGTGTTGTTCCGGTCGCTGAAACTGCCGGCCGGCACACAGAAAAAGGGTTGACTGGTATGTCAACCCTTGTATAGTGGTACCTTCACTGCCGGTCATAAGATCCGGGATATCCGGTTCCCTTATCACTTCTCCTTCTTCTCTTCCGGTTTTTTTCCGGATCCCTCAGCCTTCTCCTCTTCTTTTTTCTCCCCTTTCTTCGCGGATCCTTTTTTCGCCTTCGTTCCCTTTTTCTCTTCAGCCCCTTTTTCGTCCTCCTCGTCCTTCTTCCCCGCTTTTCCTTTCTTCTCTTCCTTCTCTTTCTTCTCTTCCTTCTCTTCCTTCTCTTTCTTCTCTTCCTTCTCTTCCTTCTCCTTTTTTTCTTTCTTCTCTTCCTTCTCCATTTTTTCTTCCTTCTCTTCCTTCTCCATTTTTTCTTCCTTCTTCTCTTTCTTCTCTTCCTTCGCGGCCGGTTCTTTTTCCGTTTCAGCTTTTACAGTTTTCTTTTCCGCATCCTCTTTTTTCTCATCAGCAGTTTCTTCCTTCTCTGCAGCTTTGGCCTTTGCCTTTTTGGCCGCCGTCTTTGACGCCTGCTCTTTTTCCTCCGTGTCATCTTTTACAGGGATGTCCTCTTTTTGGGCTTTTTCCGGAGCGTCCTTTTTGTCTTCCTTTTTCTTCTTCTCTTCTTCGGCTTTGGTTTCCAGTTTCCTGACGGCCTCCTCTTTCCTGGCAGACCGTTCTGTCTTTTCTGTCTTTTCAATCTGTGATTTCAGGTTGGCCAGAACATCAAGGTCACCAAGGGTGGTTTTCTCAAGGCTATCCTTCATCTTTTTCACTGTCCTTTTGGCACTTGTTTCCCTGGTTTTCCTTGCTGCAGCATCAGATGCTCTTTCAGCATATTTCACATCCTGATACACCTTGGTATGGGAGACCACAATTTTTTTGCTCTCTTTATTGAACTCAATAACTTTAAAGTCAAGGGTTTCATCCATCTTTGCCGTGGTACCGTCCTCTTTAACGATATGTCGTGTGGGTGCAAACCCTTCCACGCCATAAGGCAGGGCTACGATCACCCCCTTGTCAGAGGTGCCGACGATGGTACCCTGGTGCACTGAATCGATGGTGAACACTGATTCAAACACATCCCACGGGTTCTCTTCCAGTTGCTTGTGGCCAAGGCTCAGGCGGCGGTTTTCCTTGTCGACATCGAGGACCACCACTTCGATGCTTTCACCGATCTTGGTGAACTCTGCAGGGTGTTTGATCTTCTTGCTCCATGAAAGGTCGCTGATGTGGATCAGCCCGTCAACACCTTCTTCCAACTCGACGAAGATGCCGAAGTTGGTAAAATTACGGACGGTGGCCGTGGTTTTAGAGCCCACAGCGTATTTCTCATGAATATTTTCCCACGGATCGGGGATCAGCTGCTTGATACCCAGAGACATTTTTCTTTCTTCGCGATCGAGTGTCAGTATCACTGCTTCGATCTCATCACCCACTTTCAGGAAGTCCTGTGCGGTACGCAGATGCTGTGACCACGACATCTCGGAAACGTGGATAAGGCCTTCAACGCCGGACGCAATTTCAATGAACGCTCCATAGTCAGCGATCACAACAACTTTTCCTTTGACCTTATCGCCCACTTTGAGGTTCGGATCGAGGGAGTCCCACGGATGGGGTGTCAGCTGTTTCAAACCAAGTGCAATACGCTTCTTGTTTTCATCAAAGTCAAGGATGACCACATTGATCTTCTCGTCCAGCTTGACGATTTCCTCCGGATGGTTAATCCGTCCCCATGAAAGGTCTGTAATATGGATCAGGCCATCAACGCCTCCCAGATCTACAAACACGCCATACGAAGTGATATTTTTCACGGTGCCTTCCAGGATCTGTCCTTTTTCAAGTTTGGCGATGATCTCAGCCTTCTGGATCTCCAGCTCTGCTTCAATGAGGGCTTTATGTGAAACAACCACGTTCTTATACTCATGATTGATCTTGACCACTTTGAAGTCCATGGTCTTGCCCACGTAGATATCGTAGTCGCGGATCGGCTTCACGTCGATCTGGGAACCGGGCAGGAAGGCTTCAATGCCAAAGACATCGACGATCAGACCACCTTTGGTACGGCATTTCACAAAGCCCTGGATGATCTCGTCATTGTCTTTTGCCTGGTTGATGCGTTCCCAGGAACGCAGGGTGCGGGCTTTCTTGTGCGAAAGCACCAACTGTCCGGTACTGTCCTCCTGACTCTCCACGTACACCTCAATGGTATCCCCATTTTTCAGATCGGGATTATAACGAAGCTCTGCTGCAGGGATGACGCCGTCTGACTTAAAGCCAATGTTAACAACAATTTCACGGGGGGTTATTGACACGACCGTGCCATCAATCACCTCACCCTCACCAATAGACCTCAGGGTCTCCTCGTACATGTCTGCCATGCGTTTCCGCTCGGACTCCGAATACAACTCCTGTTTTTTGTCTACGGCATCCCAGTCAAATTCACCGGGCACCTGTTCCGGGTAAGCGGATTTCTTTTGTACCGGGAGATCTTCACTGCCAATGGGCTTCTGTGGATCTTCGATACTTACCTCTTCCATATTGGCTTTTGGTTCTTCAGCCTGATCAGTGGTTTTGATGACCGGCTTTTCTTCCGGCGTACCGGATTGTTTTTGTTCTTCTGACATTAAAATTCTTTGCTGCTGTGGTTAGCCGGGAGATAACCCGGAAATTAAAACGCAGAGTGGCCAAGCAACCTGCAACGGATCTTCACTTAAATCTTCCGGATAACCTGGTTTAACAATATGATTACAGGGCCCGCAAACGGGACTGCAAAATTAGAAAAAATATGGGAAACAGAAAACTATAAATCAGCATTTAAGCTTTTTATGTTGTTTCAAAGGCCACTGGCTGATCCACTTTTTCCTTGAGCATGCTGAGGTCAACGGCCTCTATCATATAAGTAATATACTCAAAATCAACTCCTTTAAGGTAAATCGGTTTGATCTCCTCTACATTTTTCCTGTTCTCTTCAGAGAGGATGATCTTATGGATGCCGGCCCGTTTTGCTGCCAGGATTTTTTCTTTGATCCCTCCTACGGGCAGTACCTTGCCCCTGAGGGTGATTTCACCTGTCATGGCCACGCCCGGACGGATCTTACGTTGTGTAAATGCCGAAGCCAGTGCGGCAAACATGGTGATCCCTGCCGACGGCCCGTCTTTCGGGGTGGCACCTTCGGGGACATGCATATGCACATTATGGGTTTGGAAAACAACGGGATCGATCGCGAGGGTGTTTGCATGGGCTTTAAGGTATTCATAGGCAAGGGTTGCAGATTCCTTCATCACCTCACCCAGGTTGCCTGTCAGCGTGAGTTTGCCTTTCCCTTTGCTGAGGCTTACTTCGACAAACAGCACCTCTCCGCCGGAAAAGGTCCATGCCAGCCCCGTCATCACCCCTGCCAGGTCTTTAAGGATGGTCTGGTCGCGCGTATATTTTGGCGCACCAAGGATGCCTTTCAGATCCTTTAGTTTAAGTCCCGGGTCACCCGGATCTCCCAGCACAATATCCCTGGCCCGTGCCCTGATGATCTTGGCGATCACCTTTTCGAGGCTACGCACACCCGACTCACGGGTGTAATCCTGAATGATCTTCTCCAGCACTTTTTTACTGAATCTCAACTGTCCCTTCTTCAATCCGTGGGCATCCAGTTGCTTGGGGATTAAATGCCTGCGTGCTATCTCCTGTTTCTCCTCCACGATATATCCGCTCAGGTCGATCACCTCCATGCGGTCGTGCAATGCCGGCTGTATGCCGGCCAGGGTATTTGCCGTGGCAATGAACATGATATTCGACAGATCATATTCCAGCTCCAGGTAATTGTCATAAAAGGTGTTGTTCTGTTCAGGGTCCAGCACTTCAAGCAGGGCGGATGAGGGATCTCCGCTAAAGGTTTTGTAACCGACCTTGTCAACTTCATCCAGGACAAACACCGGGTTGGATGACCCGGCTTTTTTGAGGTTCTGGACTATACGGCCGGGCATGGCCCCCACATAAGTCTTACGGTGACCGCGGATCTCAGCCTCGTCGCGTAAGCCGCCCAACGACATGCGGATGTACTTTCGGCCAATGGCACGTGCAATAGACCTGCCCAACGAGGTTTTCCCGACCCCTGGCGGACCGACAAAGCAAAGGATGGGCGACTTCATGTCCCCCTTGAGCTTCAAAACAGCCAGATACTCGATGATCCGCTCTTTGATTTTTTCCAGCCCGTAATGATCCCTGTCAAGGATGCGTTGGGCTTTTTTCAAATCGAAGTTGTCAGGGGTAAACTCATTCCAGGGAAGCTCCACCATGGTCTCCAGGTAATTCATGTGTACGGTGTATTCCATGGCAGCAGGGTTCATACGTTGTAACCTGGCCAACTCTTTCTCAAACACATCTTCAACCTGTTGCGTCCACTTCTTTTTCTTTGCCTTTTCTTTCAGACTTTCGATCTGCTGTTCATGGGGACTGCCGCCCAACTCTTCCTGAATGGTCTTCAACTGCTGTCCAAGGATATAATCCCTCTGCTGCTTGTCGATGTCAACCTTCACCTTCGACTGTATCTGGTTCTTAAGCTCCACCACCTGCAGCTCCCGTTTAAGATGCCTGAGTACAACATTGGCACGGGTCTCCACGTCAGGGACCTCCAGCAGCTTCTGCTTTTCAAGCACCTCAATATTCAGGTTGGAGGAGATGAAGTTGACCAGAAAAACAGGGCTTTCAATGTTCTTCAGGGCAAATGCCGCTTCACTCGGCACATTCGGAGAAAGCTTCACAATCTGGATGGCCATGTCCTTGATCGTCGAGATAAGTGCCTTGAAAGGCTCACTGCGCCTGGGACTGTCGGTCGATTCAAAAGCCTTGACCCTGGCAACGAAATATGGGTCAACCTGAACCATCTCCAGCAACTCAAAACGCTTTTTACCCTGAATGATGACAGTAGTGCTGCCGTCAGGCATCTGCAATACTTTGACTATCTGGGCAGCGGTACCAATACGGTTAAGGTCTTCGAAATCAGGGTCCTCTACCGATACATCTTTCTGGGATACCACCCCGATAATCCGCGATTGCTTGTATACCTCCCGCACCAGCTTGATGGACTTGTCCCTGCTTACAGTAATGGGGATCACCACGCCAGGAAACAGGACCGTATTTTTCAAGGGCAGTATGGCCAGTTCTTCCGGAATATCCTCCATGGCCATCTGCTGCTCCTCTTCTGTCGAAAGAAGAGGGATATATTCACTGTCGGCGTCCGCACCATCCTGAGAAATAAAAAGGTCTTTATCAAACAAAGTTCCCATACAAAATTGCGTCAATTTGTCATTAATTCTTTTAAAGAGGCCAATTTGGCCATTGCTGTCTATGGTGAGATCCATTGGTAAAATCTTTAGAGGCCCTGTTTACACGCGTTTAAACGACGAAGCCCTTTCTTTTCACCGATCAGTGGATCTGCACCCATTATACCATGCAACCAACGTGCCATTGATTGTTGTCAAAAAAAAAAGGTGCTTTGCCTTGTCACAAAACACCTCCAATCTGAAAAAGAACACCAACACCCTGTTTACACGATCTTACGGTAACCCATCGTATGTTCAAAGACGCTTTTCAGGATGTTTTCATCGATTGTGGTAAATTCCCTGTCTCTTCTTGCGTATACTCTTTTCGCAACATCCACGGCTTTCTCAAAGTTGTATGTGGAAAAACCGGACGGGCCTCCCCACGAGAAGGATGGGATGAAGTTCCGCATGAAGCCCGTGCCAAACACCTGTGCATTGACCCCTACCACGGTACCTGTATTAAACATGGTGTCGATACCACATTTTGAATGGTCTCCCATAAAGGTCCCGCAAAAGGTCATGCCGGAGTTGATAAAGCTTCCTTCGGCATAGTCCCAGAGCCTGATTTCGTCATAATTGATCTTCAGGTTGCTTGTATTTGTGCCGGCGCCAATATTGCACCACTCACCGATAACGCTATGTCCGAGGAACCCTTCGTGTGCCTTGTTGGAATAACCAAAGATGACCGACGACTGCATTTCACCCCCCACTTTGCTGTAAGGGCCAATAGAGGAACCACCGTATATTTTTGCCCCCATTCGTACAATGGCTCCTTCACCCAGCCCGACAGGGCCTCTCAGCATTGCCCCGTCCATCACATGGGCGTCTTTGCCTATGTAAATGGGGCCCTCCGAAGCATTGAGCAGGGCCATATCCACCCTGGCCCCTGCCTCGATAAACACATTCTCAGGCGCAATGACCTTGGCATGAACAGGGATGGGTTGACTTTCCCTGCCCCTGGTGATCAACGCATAATCGGCCTCGATCTGCTTCTCATTGAGCACCACAACGTCCCAAAGGTTATACAGTTTGTTGATATCGCTTTGGGTATGCATGGGCGAAACATCCTCCAGAAGTTCATGGGCCATGTTGTCAATATCCTCGGCACGCAACCTGTGGGCAATCAGGATATTGCCCGATATCAAAGTCTGGTTAGGCTTTAAACAACCAATCTCCTCCAGTAAGAGATCATTTGGCACGACACTGGCGTTGATCAGGATGTTGTCTGCCTCTTTGACCAACGGATACTTCACCGAAAGATAAGGCTCGGTCAATGTAGATGTTTCCCTTTGCAGAAACGCCTCCCATTTTTCCCTCATGGTCAACATACCCACCCTGATATCTGCCAGCGGACGGATAAAGGTGAAAGGGAGCAAATGATCCCGCGCCTGTGCGCCAAATAGTATATGGTTCATTGTCGCTTGATTATTGATTAAAATCGTTTAACCGGCTTATTTCACTATATAAAAGTAAACAAAAAAAGCCCTTCAGGAAGGGCTTTTTGAATATTTTTTTCAATAAAAACGCTTATTTGTCCTTCTTCAGGTGTTTCTGGTATTTTGTCCTGAATTTGTCCACGCGTCCGGCAGTGTCAACAAGTTGTTGCTTGCCAGTATAAAACGGATGGGACGTGTGTGAAATTTCCAGTTTGACCAGGGGGTACTCTTTACCGTCTTCCCAGGTAACGGTTTCTTTACTGGTGGCTGTTGACCGGGTAAGAAAACTGTATTCGTTCGACAGGTCTTTGAAGACAACGTAGCGATAGTTTTTGGGATGGATATCTTTCTTCATCAGAATGTTTGTTTTTTATTGGTTAATCAGCCAGTACACCGTTGTTTGCAAGGCTTTAAAAACACTGTTTGTTGAATCCTGTTTTAAAAGACTGCAAAGATAATAAAAAAAAATTAATGAGAAAGTTTTTTGCACCGAAGTTTTATTCAAGCACATTGACCACCAGACCGCTCCGCAGTTTAGGTTCAAACCAGGTTGTCTTGGGTGGCATGATGTTGCCCGAATCGGCAATATCCATGAGCTGTTTCATGCTTACAGGATACAGGGCAAACGCCACTTGCATCTCCCCGCTGTCTACCCTGCGTTTCAACTCCCCCAAACCACGAATGCCCCCCACAAAATCGATGCGCTTATCGGTACGCAGGTTCCTGATACCCAGTATCGGCTCCAGCACCGATCTCGACAAAATGGTCACGTCCAGTACCCCAATGGGATCATCATCATCGTATGATTGCGGCTTGGCTTCCATCGAATACCATTTGCCATCCAGGTACATGCCCATGGTATGCAATGAGGGTGGCTTGAATTCTGTCTCCCCCTTCTCCTCGATCTTAAAATCATCCTGCAGCTTTTCCAGGAAAGCCTGCTTGCTCAAACCATTCAGATCGCTCACCACACGGTTGTAGTCAATGATGGTAAGCTGGTCATCAGGGAACAGCACAGCCATGAAGTAATTGTAAGGCTCATCGCCGGTGTGCCCCGGGTTGTTGTCCTTCTTTTCTTTTCCAACCAGTGCTGCCGCCGCGGTACGGTGATGGCCATCAGCAACATAAAAATAGTCAACCCCTGCAAAGAGGGCCTCGAGCCTGATGATCAGTTGCCGGTCGTCTATCACCCAAAAATGGTGTCCAAAGCCATCATCAGCCACGAAGTCATAAACAGGCGACGCTTTGACCACTTCAGACACAATCTCGTCGATTGCGGCCGCCTTCTGATAAGTGAAAAACACCGGCTCAGCATTGGCGTTGGTGATGCGCACATGATTCATGCGGTCCTTTTCCTTGTCGGGACGCGTCAGCTCATGCTTCCTGATCATATCGCTGAGGTAATCCTCAACGGCTGCACAACCCACAACACCATACTGGGTTTTCTCTCCCCAGGTTTGGGCATACACATAATAATTGGGGTTTTCATCCCTTACCAGGAATCCTTTATCAATGAATTTAAGAAAGTTCTCCCTGGCCTTGTCGTAAACCTGCGGTGAATACAGGTCTGTCTCCCGGGGTAACTCAATCTCAGGTTTTACAACCCTCAAAAAACTGTAGGGGTTGTCTCCTGCCTCCTGACGCGCTTCTTCCGAGTTCAACACATCATAAGGCCTGGAAGCCAAATCCTTCACGATCTCTTTGGGAGGCCGGTACCCCCTGAATGGTTTTAATGTTGCCATGATTGGGAATTATATTTAAATGCTTCTATTAAATATTGATGTAACAGGTTGTTGGTATTTCAGGTTTCTGAACATGCTTTCAGGGATTTTTTGCAGATCCTGTCAATCCGTATGACTAATTCACCTGAAAGGTAGTGTCTCCCTTTTCCAGGAAGTTCACGATCTGTGTGGCGGCTGCGATCCCGGCATTGATATTTGCTTCGGCCGTTTGTGCACCCATTTTCTTTGCTGTGAACACATACCGGCCGGGAAATTTGCTTTCGATCGCCTGGCGACAATCAGGGGCCACATCTGACAAGTAGTTGAAGTCGTTTCGTTCTTCCATGAGCTTCATCAACCCATCTTCGTCAATGACCTCTTTTCTCGCGGTATTGATTAGTGTCCCTTTCGAAGGCATCAGGGAAAGCAATTCATAACCGATCGACTTCTTTGTCTGATCGTTGGAGGGGATATGCAACGAAACGAAATCACAGGTACGGTAAAGGTCTTTTTCCTTTTCAACGACCCTGACCCCGTCTTTTTCGATGACTGCATTGTCGACAAAGGGATCAAAGGCATATAGTTCCATGCCAAAGCCTTTGGCGATCTTTGCCACGTACTTGCCCACATTCCCGTAAGCGTGAATGCCCAGCTTCTTACCGCGCAACTCGCTGCCGGAACTGCCGTCAAAACCTTTTCTGTAGTGATAAAGCATCATGCCGAAAGCAAGCTCAGCAACGGCATTTGAATTTTGACCGGGCGTGTTCATTGCCACCACCCCTTTGAAATTGCAGGCCTCCAGGTCCACATTGTCGTAGCCTGCACCGGCCCTGACAATGACTTTAAGGTTCGGGGCAGCCCCGATAATCTCCGCCGTAGCCTTGTCACTGCGGATAATCATGGCATCCACGTCGGCGGCTGCCCGCTTCCACTCTTCAGCAGATTCGTATTTTTCCAATAAGATTAACGTGTAACCCGCCTTCTCCAGAACTTCCCTGATGCCATCGACGGCTGCAGGTGCAAAAGGCTTTTCGGTTGCTACCAATACTTTTTTCATGACACACTTTTTTGGGGTTTATATAAATCCTTTCCCAGCTGCCTTAGGCTAGTGGGGAAAGGATCACTCTTCAAATAAAGGATTACATTGTCTGCTCTCTCTCCGGGAGAAAACATTGCTTTTACAGGGTGCAGGTTCTACTTAACATGCATCTTTTCAAACCCCTGCATAGCTTCTATCAGCGCAACAACGCTTTCTTTGGGCATGGCATTGTACACAGAAGCCCTGAACCCGCCAACAGACCGGTGTCCTTTGATGCCCACCATGCCTTTGGAAGTGGCAAACTCCAGGAACCCTTTTTCCAGTTCCTGGTATTCGTCCTGCATCACAAAGCAGATATTCATGACAGACCGGCTGTCCGGCTCAGCAGTCCCGACAAACAGCGGATTGCGCTCAATCTCATCATAGAGCAGACCGGCCTTCTCCTGGTTCATCCTATGCATCACCTTCACGCCGCCGAGCTTTTTCAACCAGCGCAGGGTTTCAAGACAGGTATATATGGGGAGACACGGTGGCGTATTGAACATCGAACCTTTGTCTATATGCGTATTGTAATCCAGCATCGTGGGAATGTACCGGTCAACTTTGCCAAGGATATCGTCACGGATGATCACGAAGGTAGCACCTGCAGGACCGAGATTCTTCTGCGCACCTCCGTAAATGATGGCGTATTTTGATACGTCAACCGGCCGGCTGAATATGTCCGAACTCATATCTGCCGCCATGGGGACCGGAGAGTCATAGTCTTCCAGGATCTCCGTACCAAAGATGGTGTTGTTGGTGGTAATATGAAAATAATCCGCATCTTCAGGGATGGTAAAACCTTTGGGAATGTAATTGAAGTTCTTGTCGGACGATGATGCAACCACATCAACTTCGCCAAACCCCTTGGCTTCCTTGATGGCTTTCTTGGCCCAGGTGCCCGTTTCCAGGTAAGCGGCTTTTTTGCGCATCAGGTTGTATGGCACCATACAAAACTGTAAACTGGCGCCCCCCCCAAGGAAAAGCACATGGTAATTGGCAGGGATCTCCAGCAATTCCCTGAACAGTGCCACTGACTCATCCATAACTGCTTGAAAATCACTACTTCGATGAGATATCTCCATGACTGACAAACCTTTGCCATTCAGGTCAAGCACTGCCTTTGCAGTGTTCTCAATCACTTCCTGGGCTAAAATAGACGGACCGGCACTAAAATTATATTTTTTCATGGGTTTTGGTGTTTTATGGTGAATAGATGGTATGTGTTTTCCCTGATTTGCTACAAATATGGCAAAATAAAACCATTATCAAAAGAAAAGCGGAGAAATTATTTCGCGATGGTACTCTGTTCAGGCATGCATCGAGTAGTGGACAACAGGCAGCATGTTTTATAATGGTCCAGGGTGCCTGGTTTGGGCCGGATCGGTCAGTCACCCGTACGAGGCATCCGGGCATCCACATCCTCGACAAACACCCACCTGCCCTTGTCAAAATACATCCCATCAAAAATATTGACCTCCGGCTTATAGAATTGACGATGACCAACCAGGTTTTCACTTGCCGGTGCCAGTCTGTCAAAAACAATCATGGGGACCAGGCTGTCGCCGGTATGATAAAAATCATGCTCATACAGCAAACTCATAGAGACCCTGGCCGAGTATTCAAAAACAACACGCCAACCCTCCCCGTAGGGATGATCAAAAACAGGCTTCCCAAAGACAGGCCTGCCTCCCTCAAAGACCAATGGCTCAATGACCCTTTTCCTGGTAAGCGGATTGTCCCCTTTCCACCCCAACAACGTATACAGATCATCGCCGGCGTGCTGGTGATGTATCAGCTCATAATAAAAGGCACCATACCATTGGTCTTCGTACAGTTCCTGATCCTGACGCCAACAGACACTGCCGGTTGCATCCTCCAGTGCGAACAGCGCCTTCTCCAAAAGGCCGCATCCTGCCGTCTGAATAAAACCAAAATATTTGAATTGTTGCCCCGACAGGGGAACATACCATGTAATGACCCGGAACCTCCTGTCGGGAGAGAAAAGCAGCGACACCGTACCCAGTGAATCAAAAGGGTAACGGAAAGAGCCTTCCCTGAGGAGGACCTTTTCAAAAAAAACATAAAATGCTTCATTCATTTTCAACCGGCCGTAGTCATCTGCAGGCTCTATGATGCGACCAGCCATGGCCACCAGCGTATCCTCCGCCTGCCGGAAATACAAAGTGTCGGTATTTTCGGCAGAAACCCTGACAGGCATTAGCAGGCAAAGCAGAACCAAACACCGTATGCTGAAGGTCATAGCGCTTGTTTGTTGATTATACGCTAAAAGGAGGAAAAATATTATTCCATTCTTTGTCAGATCATGTATCTTTACATTGCCAATAACACAGCGGGGACTTTTCCTAACCGGTTATTGGCTGGCTTGACCGCATGAAAAGAACATCGGAACCTGCATGCAAAGATATTATATATCGCTGATCGACACAAACACCAACCGCCATGCATCCTGATATTCAGCATCGCGTCGGGGTTTTCTCCTCCCTGGGCAACCACCTGCGACAGGTGGCCAGCGCCCTCAGGGGGGATGAGGCAAACACAACCATTCCCCCGCCATCTCAGTTCTTCTATGAGGAAGCCCTGAAATGCCCTTCAAAGAACCAATGGTTCAGCACCGAAGAGATTGCCAGGGCAGTCGGCGCCTGTTCCGAGATGTTGCAGGCTGACAACCTCAGGCACTGGGTTCAGCATTATCCATCGCTGGACAACAGGGTAGAGGAACCGAAGACCATCGGGGTGATCATGGCGGGGAACATTCCCCTTGTCGGCTTTCACGACCTCTTGTGCGTTCTTATGTCAGGCCACCGCTTCGTGGGAAAGCTGTCATCACAGGACGACATTCTGCCTGCAGCGACAGCAAAACTGTTAACAACCGTCGACAGGAAGCTGGAGGGCAGGATCCAACTCACCAAAGATACCATCAGAGGGGTTGATGCCGTCATAGCGACCGGCAGCGACAATACGGCAAGGTATTTTGAATACCTCTATGGCAGGCAACCGCATATCATCAGGAAAAACCGCAATGCAACGGCCCTTCTGACCGGTAAGGAGACCAACAAAGAACTGGAGCTTCTTGGCGAAGATGTGTTTTCCTATTTTGGGCTGGGCTGTCGCAATGTGTCGCATGTCATGGTCCCGGATGGTTATGACCCCTCCATTTTGACCAAAGCCTGGAAGCCTTTTGACAGGGTGTTGAACAACCGGAAATACCACCATAACTATCAGCACAGAAAAGCAACCTATACCGTTAGCGAAACCCCCTTCACCGATGCCGGCTGTTGCTTGCTGCTTGAAAGCAGTAGCATTGCATCACCCGTTTCGGTTGTACATTATTCCTTTTACAAAGAGCTGACGGAAGCAGAGGGTTTTATCAGGGATCACCGCCATCAACTGCAATGCGTGGTTGCAGGGAAAAGTTTTCAAACAGAGGGTTTCGATACAATACCGTTTGGTAAAACACAGCAACCTGGTTTGTGCGACTATGCCGACGGAACCGATACGATGACGTTTTTGCTGAACCTTTCGTGAATCCGGACATTTGGAATTGAAACTGCAAACGTGTATTTTTGTTTCCTCTGGTTCCGAAAAGGGCTGGCTATGCAACCACTACAGGATCACTGCGCGGATTTTCTGACAACGTGGCTGGCCGGGCAATGACCGGGACCCGACACCCATTGCATCACAACATGCACTGACCGGACTTTACCTGTCAAACCAAAATACAAACAGATGAACCGAGCCATTGTGTTTTTCCTTCTTGCGCTGCTTTTCATCCCCTGGCTGGCTTTTGCCGACGAATTCGAAAGGGATCGTCGCAATATGGTTCGCAGCCAGATAAGGGCCAGGGGCATTCGCGACAACGCCACCCTTGAAGCCATGCGCAATGTACCCAGGCATCTTTACGTACCTGCGGTACAACGCCGCTATGCTTACCAGGACAGGCCGCTGCCCATTGGTTATGGTCAAACCATTTCCCAACCCTACATTGTTGCCTATATGACGGAGATCATAAGGCCCGACGAAAACAGCAAGGTCCTTGAGATCGGCACCGGCTCGGGCTACCAGGCAGCGGTGCTGGCTGAGATCGTAGACCAGGTATACACCATAGAAATTGTCAGACCCCTCGGTGAACAGGCACGCCGGAAACTGAAAGCACAATACGGCAACGTACATGTAAAGATCGCCGATGGCTACCACGGCTGGGAGAAACACGCTCCGTTTGATGCCATCGTGGTGACCGCTGCAGCCGAATACATCCCCCCACCCCTGGTTGAACAGCTTAAAGATGGCGGCAGGATGATTATTCCCGTAGGCTCACCATTTCAAATGCAACTCCTGATGCTGGTGGAAAAAAAAGGCGATGGAGAGATCACCACACGCAGTCTCATGCCGGTGCGGTTTGTCCCTTTTGAAAGAGGAGAATAATCCGCAACCAAAAACGCCGGACATCGGGCAGCATCCGGCAAAGCCAAAAATTTGCAACCAATCCGGGAAGCCATCTCAGATCGTATGAACACCTCGTTGAACAATGGAAGCACAAGATTGATCATCAGCCTGGGGCTGCATTCCGCTGCCGTTATCGCCTTCCAGCTTGCACTGATGCAACTGATCTCAATCGTGCAGTGGCACCATTTTGCCTATATGATCATCTCCATTGCGATGCTCGGCTTCGGGGCCAGCGGCACACTGCTTGCCCTGGCAAGAGAAAAGCTCCTGAGAATATCCGGCTGGTTTGTCCCACTGCTCATGACAATCAGCGGCGTCTGCATGATGGTTGCCTTTCACATCACCCGGCTGGACATCTTTCAGTTTGATGTTTACCTCTTGTTCGTCGAACGTTCCCAGTTTCCGGTTTTGGCAGCAAACTACCTGATATTTTTCATGCCCTTTTTTACGGGTGCGCTGGCCATCGGCATCCTTTTCATCAAACATGCCCGGCACATCGGCACCTACTATTTTTCCAACCTGCTGGGCTCGGGCATTGGCGGACTGTTTGTATTGTTTATTTTTGGGAACATCTTCCCCCAGCAGGTGCCACCCCTTGTAGGCCTTCTGTCTGTTTCTGCCGGTTTGCTCAGCATGGGCAAAAAGTATTACAAAGTGCACCTTGCCGTGGGGGCAATATCAGTGCTCGCCGCCATTTACCTGATCCGCGAGCCTGGCGATATCCCCATCTCACAATACAAAAGCCTTGCACAAACAATGAACCTGCCTGAAGCGGAGGTGATATACAGCAAGCCCGACATCCACGGACTGATTGAGGTGGCATCATCCCCGGCTTTGCGCTTTGCACCGGCCCTGAGCCTATCCTATTCCGGAGCCATTCCGGTCAAGGACAACATCTATGTCAACGGTGACTTCTATGGTGTCATTCCAAGGTATCAAAGAGGTCAAACCTCACACATTATGGATTATACCACCCGGCATCTTCCCTGGGCCATCAGGCACAATGACAGGGTACTCATGATCAATGCCGGGGAAGGGGCCCCGCTTGCCCATGCCTTCACTCAAAAGCCACAACACGTTGATGCTGTGATTGCCAATGGCGGGGTGGTAAGGATGATGCAAAAGGTGTTTGCAGAAGAATCGGGGCACCTTTTCCTGCATGACAACCTGGAGATACATACGGTAGAGGCGAGGAACTACCTGGCATCCATCACAGGGGGCGGCTACGACCTTATTGTCCTGCCACAGCAGGATGCCTTCGGCGGTACCGCAGGCATCAACGCGCTGCAGGAGAACTATACCATGACCCTGGAATCCTTCGGGCTGATGTGGGACAACCTGGGGGCCGACGGCATGATTTCCGTTTCTGCCTGGACAGACTATCCGGCAAGAACCACGCTGAAACTTCTGGCCACACTGGCACATACCGCGCATAACAAGGGCATTGGCACTCCCGAAGAGCATATCGCAGCCGTTCGGTCATGGGGCACGATCACCTTTGTTCTGAAAAAAACGCCCCTCACAGACCTTGAAACAAAGAAGATCCGTCAATATGCACAGGAGCTCTTTTTTGACCCTTTGCTGCTGCCGGATATCCTGCCCGAAGAAAGGCAACGGTATAACATGGTTGGAGACGACGACTTCTTTACCTATGTGGACAAGATCATGTCAGGAGACCGTAAATTTCTTGAGGGTTACGGATTCATGATCCACCCGGCGACAGACGACAGGCCCTATTTTTCCCAGTTTCTCAAATTGGGCAATGTACGCGAACTATCAAGGATCTTTGGCGGAGACCAGGTGCCTTTCCTTGAACTGGGATACCTCATTGTGGTGGTAACGCTGGTACAAAGCACCATACTTGCCTTACTGTTCATTATCCTGCCGTTGTTCAGGCTGCGCAAAAGTCACCGCCGCAAAGGGGGGACACTGTTGTATTTTGGGGCCCTCGGTGTGGGGTATATGTTTGTGGAGATAATCCTAATACAACGCTTTGTATTGTATTTCGGGCATCCGGTATACGCCTTGTCGGCGGTGATCAGCACCATGCTTATTGCCAGTGGTGTGGGGAGCCTGACATCAGGGAAAATACCTGCCGTTCCGCGTTCACCGGCCGTCATGGGACTGATCATCACCTTTATGCTGCTCTTTTATACCTTTTTCCTGACACCGGTTCTGCAATGGAGTATCGCAAGTGCCTTGCCGCTCAAGATCATTATCAGCCTGATGCTCATCGGCATACCTTCCTTTTTCAAAGGATTTATGTTTCCCCTCGGCATACGTTATCTCGCAAGCTACGACCCAGGCCAGACACCCTGGGCCTGGGGTATTAACGGCTCTTTCTCCGTGATCAGCACGTCACTCGCCATGCTTATCGCTGTAGAAGCGGGTTTCATGGCAGTTATGTCCGTCGCGGTGGTTTGCTACACAATTGCTTTCGCCGTTTTTGTCCTGCACAGGTGGTTTTTCCGGCAACACACGGGGGAGGTGGCAGCCGGGCCATAAACTATTCGCTCCCAGGGTCCTGCATGCATGAATGCAGGAAGGTTCACCGGTGACCCTGAACCCTGGAGCAGGCAACATGAGCTACAACCATACGTGGAACCCGGCATACTTTAAAAATATGAACCCAACCATGAAAGAACCCATCACCAGTCTTCAGAACCCGTTAGTAAAAAAGATCATCAAGCTGCAGCAGAAGTCGGCCGAACGCGCCAGATCAGGGTTGTTTGTCGCGGAAGGGCGCCGGGAGGTATCGCTGGCTTTGTCACAGGGAGTTGAGCCGGAACATCTTTTGTTTTGCGAAGGGATCTTTGAAAACGATGATGCCTATCCCGTTGCCCTTAAAGAAGATGGCAAGCATCCAATGGTTCCTGTGAGCCGTTTGGTATACAACAAACTGGCATACCGTAAAGACGCTGAGGGGGTTATGCTGGTGGGCAAACAACGATTGCCTGGGCTCAGCCAGTTGCACCTGCCGGAGACCCCTTTGATTTTGGTGCTGGAAGGCCTGGAAAAACCCGGGAACCTCGGTGCCGTATTACGAACAGCAGATGCTGCAGGTGTTGATGCCCTCATTCTGGCCGGATCAAAGGTCGACGTGTACAATCCCAACACCATCCGGGCCAGCATGGGCTGTGTGTTCACGGTCCCCGTGGTCGCATGCAGCAGTGATGAGGCCATCGGCTGGATCTCCGATCCGGGTAACTGGGAAAAAGGGAAAGAACCACACGTTTTCTCTGCCGCATTGCAAACAAAGGTCAACCATTTTGAGGTCGACATGACAGGGCCCTCCATATTGGCTTTCGGAGCTGAGGACAAGGGGTTGTCGGCTGCCTGGAGGGACATTGCCTGTCAAACGATCCGCATTCCCATGTCAGGCACCATTGACTCCCTGAATGTATCTGCCTCCGTGGCGATACTGACCTTCGAGGCCATCAGGCAGAGATACCGGGCCAGTGACAGATAACAGTCCCGGAAGCAACATCTGTTTTAACCGTTTCGTCTCCTGATCTCCCTTTTGATGAGAAACAGCTCACGTGAGGTCTGGCCCGCCACCGAGGTGTTCTCTTCCGCACGACGGATCAGGTAAGGAACAACCGTTTCAACCGGGCCATAAGGTAAGTACTTGCATACATTATACCCCGCTGCGGCCATATTGAAGGAAATATGGTCACTCATTCCCAGCAGTTGGGCAAAGGAGATGTGCGGGTGATTGTTGGGGACAGACAAACCCTGCATGATATCAGCCGCCTTCGCACAACTGATCTCATTATGTGTTGCAACACATACTGCAACATCCTCGACATTTGCCAGTGTCAGTGCAGTGGCCTGGTCAAAATCCCTGTCTGTGGCTTCCTTGTCAGGATGTATGGGCGACTGATATCCCATTTTGCGCGCACGCTCCCGCTCCTTTTCCATATAAGCGCCACGGACCAGCTTGAACGCTGAACAGACCCCTTTTTGACGGGCACGCAAAATAAATTTTTTCAAATAGGACAACCGGTCATGGCGATACATCTGCAGGGTATTGAAAACCATTGGTTTCTCTTTGTTGTACCGGAACATAAGATCTTCAACCATCTCGTCAACCACATCCTGTATCCAGCTCTCTTCAGAGTCAACCATTACCGGGACATTGTTGCTTGCCCCAAAGGCACATATCTCATCAAAACGGCCCTTTACCCTTTCAAACTCATCCTGCTCTTCATTTGACAATGCCTGTCCTGCCTGCATCTTTTCCAGTAATTCAAAACGCAACAGACCCGTTGGCTTGAAAACCGCATAGGGAATGAATCTTTCGCCGGCGGCTTTTTCTATGGTGGAGATTATTTGTCTTTTGGTATACTCAAAATCTTCTTCCGTTTCTTTTCCCTCAGCCGAATAGTCAAGGATGGTCAGCACATTGACTTTCCCAAGACGCTGAATGGTATCTTCGCAATCATTTATGGTTTCACCACCGCAGAAATGTCTGAATACCGTGGGTTTCAATGCCCATTTAACAGGCAGTCCCATCCATAATGCACACTTCAGCAACAAAGATCCTGTTTTTACGAGGACTGGACTGCCCACCAGCCTGAATATCCAGTAGGCCCTTCTCAATGAATGCTTACCCTTATCCTGGAAGGCAACTTCTGTATTATCGAACACAAGCATCTTCTGTACCGGTTAATTTGTTTTTTTCAACGGGCTGGGCCTGACGATCAAACCAAAAGGATCAACAAACGGCGTAACCAGGCCCCTTTTGACAGATTCTGCTTCCTTCTCCAGGTCTTCGGCACAAGGCATAATGGTGAGCACAGGAACGTCTATTTTGTCAAGGATACGCTCAGTATAGTTGGGAGAGAAGATCTCCTGGATGCGCCCGCCCCGTTCAGCTACGATCATGATCAGGTCGGCATTCACCTTGTCTGCAAAGACCATCAATGCTTCCGGCCAATCATGGGCCGGATTGATCACCAGATCGGTGGTAACAGGCACATCACTCTCCTCAAAAACATCGTTGACACTTTTCAGCAAGGCTTCCTTGTTGATGATCTTGGCCTTGTTTTCAGAAGATAAAAACCCGAAAACCCTGATCCGGGCACCGAAAAACTTTGAGAACTTAATGGCCTGGGTGATCTTTTGTGTGCTTCGCTTCGAAAAATCGACAGGGATGACAATGTTATGAAATCCCACGTGCTGATGGTTATCCTTAACCACGAGAACGGGGACACTGGATTTGCATACCACCTTGTAGGGGTAACTGCCTACCAGGTGCTCGATCCCTTTCTTGCCGTGAACCCCCATAACGATAAATGAAGCCCGAAGCCTTTCAGCCACCCCGCTGATCGTTCTGAACACAGTGCCCACCCTGATCATGTGTGTCACCTTCAGGCCATGGTCCCTTGACAACCGGGAAGAGATCCTAATCAGTTTTTTATCTGCGTCCTTTTCCTTTTGGGTCCCTTTTTGCCTTTTGCTGATAACATGGAGAAGATAAAGCCTGTAGCCAAAGATCCGCGCAATGGCCGAAGCATGATCTATGGCATAATCAGCCACTTGCGTAAAGTCAACAGGGACCAGGATGGCGTCGCACTTCGTGGGATCCATTGTTTTCAGATTGAATTTTGCATCATAAATTTATGAAAATTTCCGGACTTTTGTTCATTCATCGTGTTGTATATTTTGTGAATCACTCATTATTAATGATTTACAAATGATATAAAGGATATTTTGGCTGGGGTACGCGCCTCTCGTTGGTGGCAACAGTGTATGGCATGCCTTTCTATGTTTATGATAAGGGCAGCTCGTAAAACAATGGTGCGCCCGGTCCAATTGGTAGACCCATCAGTATCCAGAAGATGAGCATTACCAACCAGGCCAGCAGAAAAACAACCGTATAGGGGAGCATTGTCGCAATGATGGTCCCGATGCCGGCTTTTTTATCGTAGCGTTCCATAAAGGCAACGATCATGGCAAAATAGGACATCATGGGGGCGATCACATTGGTGACGCTGTCCCCGACGCGGTAGGCCAGTTGAGTAAATTCGGGCGAATAGCCAAGCAACATGAACATGGGGATAAATACGGGTGCCATGATGGCCCATTTGGCGCTGGCACTGCCCACCACAAGGTTGATAAAGGCAGACACCAGTACAAGGGCTATCATCAGCGGGATGCGTCCAAATCCAAGCGACCCGATAAAATTTGCCCCCTGGATGGCAAAGATCAGTCCGAGGTTCGTCCAGTTAAAATAGGCCACAAACTGGGCAGCGAAAAACACCAGTACGATGTAGGTCCCAAGGGTAGACATAGACTTGCCCATGCCATTGATCACATCGTAATTGCTCTTCAGTGTTTTGGCAGCGATGCCGTATACGATCCCCAATATGGCGGCAACAACGAATATGATGGCTACGATACCGCTCATAAAGGGGGAACGAAGCAGGTCTCCTGTCTCCGGATCACGCATAAAGCCTGATCCCGGTATCGAGGACCATATCCCCCCTTCCATGGGCACAGCGCTCCATACCAACAACAATGCAATCCCTATCAGTGCCCAGAAAGTAGCGCGTATGCCACGCTTTTCATTGTCTGTAAGCTGCTTTATCTCTTCCGGTTGGGCGTCTCCCTTGTATTTTCCCAGGCGGGGAACCACCACCTTTTCGGTGACCCATGTGCCGATGACGGCAATGAAGAAGGTAGACACGAACATGAAGTAGTAATTAGCCGTAGGGTTTACGTTGTAGATGGGGTCAATGATCCTGGCTGCTTCTTCCGACAAGCCGGCAAGCAAGGGGTCGATTGTTCCGAGCAGGAGGTTGGCTGAATAGCCGCCCGACACCCCGGCGAAAGCCGCAGCGATGCCGGCAATGGGGTTACGGCCTACTGCCAGGAAGATCATTCCGCCCAAGGGCACCAGCACCACATATCCCACCTCGCTGGCTGTATTCGAAAGGATGCCGGCGAACACAATGGCAAAGGTCAGCAGCTTCTTTGGTGCGGAGATGACCAGCAAACGCAAGCCGGTCGACATCAGGCCGCTGGCTTCTGCCACGCCAATACCGAGCAGGGCGACCAAAACCGTTCCCAGGGGGGCAAAAGAGGTGAAGTTCACCACCATATTGGTCATGATCATGTGCAAACCCTCCCTGCTCAATAGATTGAATGCCGTTACCTCTTTACCCGTACCAGGATGAATGGCCGTCACATTAAACAAAGCAGCAAGGCCACTCAAAAAGATGATGGCAAAAGCAAAGATGGCAAACAAAGTAGCGGGGTGAGGCAATTTATTGCCCACCCGCTCAATGGCACCAAGCATGCGGGAGACCATGTTGCGGTTATCATTCTCCATAGACGAACAGGATTTTATTCTTAAAATGAGGCCAAAAATAATTAAATTTGGGGATACAGCCTGCCCTGGAATGTGCCTTTTTGAGCCAACCGCTTCTCTATCATCCGGGTCACACCATCAGAGCGTACGTTCCCCCATCGGTTTCCGACAATAAGTCTTGGTGGCACCTCCCCTGAAAAACGGTCAATGGCAATGCCGGGCCGCAAACGCTCCACAAAGGCCACCACAAAGTCGATGTATTCATCCAGATCAAAAAGATGAACACTTCCCGGATCTTTTAAATAGGCAGCTGCCATGGCAGTGTCCTTTACGATTTGCAGCTGATGGAATTTTATTGTATTGACGGGCAAGGCGTTGATCATCTCTGTTTGGGCAAGCATCCGTTCCCTGCTTTCGCCGGGCAACCCGAAAATCATGTGTACCCCCGTCAACAGGTTGCATCCGGCAGTTAACCGTATCGCCTCCTGTGTGTCTTTAAAGGTATGGCCCCTGTTGATTCGCATCAGGGTGTCATCGTAGCACGATTCCAGGCCATATTCTATTTTAATGAAAACCTTTCGAGAAAGGCCGGCAAGATGGTCAAGCTTTTCAGCGTCTATGCAGTCGGGGCGGGTTCCAATGACCAGTCCGGAGATGGCCGGATGTTGCAATGCTTCATCATAGACCTGTCTCAAAACATGCAGGGGCGCATGGGTGTTTGAATAGGCCTGAAAGTATGCCACAAAAAGGGAAGCCCTTCGATAACGTTGCCTGATAAAGGATAAGCCTTCATCTATCTGCTCATGAATGGGTTTTTCCGGATCGCAATACGATGGATTGAAGCCCTCATTATTACAGAAGGTGCACCCTCCGGTCGCGACAGTGCCATCACGGTTCGGACAGCTGAAACCGGCATTGATGGTTAGCTTCTGCAAACGTGTGCCAAAGCGTTCGCGGACCACGTCAGACCATGAATGAAAACGGCGGCGGTTGCCCCAGGGATACATTGGAGAAAGGATTTTTAATTTCCTGCGTTGGTTTGCATTTTGTGTTGCCGGCGAACCATAAACATGCAGCCAGCGATCGTTTTGCAAAGAAACAAAATTCTCCGGATTCAAGTGTCTATAATCCTCTTGCTAACAAAGCTTTATACCCCCAGTTTTGCTCTTGGCGAAATAATCCCTAACTTTGGCGCATAATAATCCATTGTTACAATCAAATGCACTTTTTAGACATCCTTGTGTTCACCTTGTACATGATGGGGGTGATCGGTATCGGCATTTATTTTCTCATCCGTAACAGGGGGGTTGACGATTTTTACGTAGGGGGGCGAAAAATTGGCAGCATACACATTGGGTTGTCGGTGGTGGCCACTGATGTCGGCGGCGGTTTTTCCATCGGGCTGGGAGGTCTTGGCTTTGTGATGGGCCTTGCGGGCTCATGGATGTTGTTCACCGGGCTGATCGGGGCCTGGCTGAGTGCTGTTTTATTGATTCCCAGGGTGAAAAAGCTTGAAGAGACAAAGACCTTCTTCACCTTCCCCCAGTTTCTCGGCAGCTTTTACAGTCCGGGGGTTGCTTTCCTTGCAGGCATCATATCCGCCATCGGTTATCTGGGGTTTACCAGCTCACAGATCCTGGCGGGAGCCATATTGGCCGAAGCAACCTTTACCCCGCTTCTTGACAGGCAAACGGCCCTGATCATCATGGGTGCAATCGTGATCGTCTATACCGCAATGGGGGGCATCAAAGCAGTGATATATACCGATACCATTCAATGGATCATCCTCATGTCGGGACTGGTCTTCATTGGGATACCCATCGCATTTTACAGTGTGGGAGGCATGGAAAGCATCCGGGAAGTGCTGCCCGCCGAATTTTTCAGCCTGGCCAACATCCGCTGGCAGCAAATACTGAACTGGGCGGTCACCATCATCCCCATCTGGTTTGTAGGGATGACGCTTTATCAGCGGATCTATGCCTCGCGCGACAGAAAGCAGGCACAAAAGGCATGGTACATCGCCGGGTTGTTTGAATGGCCTGTGATGGCATTCATGGGGGTGTTGCTTGGCCTTTTTGCAAGGGTAGCCATTGCGCAGGGGATGTTTGAATATCTTGGATTTACTGATGCTGCAGATATCGATTCGGAGCAAGGCCTGCCCTTGCTGCTGCGTACCGTGTTGCCGGTTGGGTTGATGGGTCTGATGATGGCTGCTTATTTCTCAGCCATCATGTCAACGGCAGACAGCTGCCTGATGGCATCCAGCGGAAATTTCCTGACCGACATTCTGACAAGGTGGTTTAAGGTCCCCGAAAGCCGCAGGTCCTTCCTGCTTGTATCCCAGGCCCTCACACTGGTACTGGGGACCACGGCCCTGCTGCTGGCATCTGTGATGCCCAGCGTGCTCGACCTGATGCTGCACTCATATGCTTTCATGGTATCCGGCCTTTTTATACCGGTGATCGGTGCGCTATTTCTGAAAAAAGCCCATCCGGTCGCCGCCTTCTGGGCGATGCTGCTGGGCGGCGGGACAACCATTACCCTGATCATCGGCGAATGGGGACTGCCTTTGGGGCTGGACCCGAATATTTTTGGCATCACACTGGCAGTTATATCATTTACATTGATTAACTTCACACAAAATACCAAAACCAAAAAGTAATGGAATACACATTTTTCACTCCCGCTGACAAGGTTTCGGAAGAAACAAAAAAGGAGATTGCCGACTTCCTGTATGAACATCTGGATCAGTTTGGCGACGAGCACCGGTACATCATGAAATGTATCAATTTCGCCCTTGACGACAAGGATAAGTTTGGAGGCTTCATCCTGGTCTCAAGAGAGGGTGGCATGATAACCGGTGCGGTAATCATCAACAAAACCGGTATGGGAGGTTACATCCCGGAAAACATCCTTGTTTACATTGCCGTAGACAAGGACTATCGTGGCAAAGGGCTGGGCAAGGAGTTGATGCTCAAAACCTTTGACAAGGCAGAAGGAGATATTAAACTGCATGTGGAACCGGAAAACCCGGCCCGTTTTCTCTACGAAAAACTTGGCTTTACCAGCAAGTACCTTGAAATGCGGTGGACCCGCTAAAGCAACCGATCATGGCAGAAATAGCAATCAGCCGCAAGAAGCTGAAGCACAATTACGATTTTCTGGACAGGCTTTTTGACAGGCACAACATTCACTGGGGCATTGTAACCAAGCTTCTGTGTGGCAACCCGATGTTCATTAAAGAGGTCATCGGTCTTGGTGCCAAAGAGTTGATGGATTCCCGGATATCCAATCTGCGCACCATCAAACGCATCGATCCGGATATAAAAACCGTTTATATTAAACCGCCGCCGCGCCGCAGTATCCGGAGCGTGGTAAAATACGCAGATGTGAGCCTGAACTCTGACCTTGAAACCATGAAACTGATCTCCCGGGAAGCGATGAAACAGGAGAAAAAACACCAGGTCATCATCATGGTAGAGATGGGAGAGCTGCGTGAAGGGGTTATGGGTGAAGAACTGGTCGATTTCTATTCGAAGGTTTTTGATCTTCCCAATATCGAGATACTGGGGTTCGGCACCAACCTGAACTGCCTCTATGGTGTCATGCCCTCGCGCGATAAGTTGATCCAGCTCAGTCTGTACAAACAAATCGTGGAAGTGAAGTTTAACCGCACAGTCAAACTGTTGTCCGGCGGAACCTCCGTAACCATTCCGATGTTGTCGAAAAAACAGGTGCCTCCCGGTCTAAACCATTTCAGGGTTGGAGAAACCCTGTATTTCGGGGCCAACTTATGGACAGGAAAGACCATCAGGGGCATGAAAGACGACGTGATCACCTTCAAGGCCGAGATCATTGAGCTGATAGAAAAGCCGATCGTGCCCGAGGGGACGCTGGCAGAAAATCCATCAGGCGAATCATTTGAAATAAATGCTGCAGACTACGGAAAAAAATCATGGCGGGCGCTGCTCGACGTTGGCCTGCTTGACATAAGCCCTGACTTCCTGATTCCCGTCGACAAAAAAATGGAGATGGCAGGTGCCAGCTCCGATATTCTGGTCATCGACCTGGGCAAGAACCCCAAAAAGTACAAGGTCGGTGACTTTATAAAGTTCAAGCTGAAGTATATGGGCGCACTGAGGCTGTTCAACTCCGACTACATCATTAAAAGGCTCGAAGACTAATCAGTTCCTTGAGGCAACCACCATTTAACGTATGCGGTCGGCCGAACGCACAATATTCTCATCCTTCCGGATGGCCCTGTTTGCCATCAATATAAAGATCAGTGAGATAACAGGAAAGAAAATCCCGGCACCATATGAAAAACCTGCATCATAAACCTGGCCGCGGATGGAGTCGATGAAAAAAAACGAGACCAGTACGATGGCAGCGTGGATGAACATATTGTATTTGCCAAACCGGATCTGTGCCATTCTTTTTTTGTATAAAAATGTAGTGTAGACAGTGATAATAGCTGCGAGGGCAAACAACAGGATCAGCACAACAGCCATCCAGGTACCGGCAATGTCGACCGCAGTGAAGAACTCATGATACCTGACCAGGCGCAAAGGCATCTCTGGAGCCACTGCCGGGAAATGCGCCAAAGGAAGGACAAAAAACAGAAAGGAAAAGACAAATACCAGAAACAAATAAATACTCTGAATACGTTGTAGCATGGTTTTGGTCGTTTGATTAAACGGATATGTTGCAAAGGTAAATGATTTTTTTTATCTGTTAATAAAAGGTCAAATAGGTTTAAGGGTATACAGGTTTAAGGGTTTAAGGGTTTAAGGGTTTAAGGGTTTAAGGGTTTAAGGGTTTAAGGGTTTAAGGGTTTAAGGGTTTAAGGGTTTAAGGGTTTAAGGGTTTAAGGGTT
>SLCY01000108.1 GCA_007125585.1 Bacteroidales bacterium | reverse complement strand
TTGTCTTGCGCATTTACTAAAAAGGAGCTCAGCATAAGCAGTGCGAACACTGGCAGTATTAGCTTCAGCCTTTTTGCAATGTAATTTGTTTCCATAATGTTAATTTTTGTTTTGTGTTTAAAGATTTTGTCTCAATCAGACAATATAGATTTAAAAAGCTTTCAGTATTTTCTCAACAGAAAATTCCAGATAGAGTAAAACCACCGCCAGTCGACAACTGGCGTCGTTTTCAGGGGATTGCATAAAAATCAGCTGTCTCGGATCTTGAAACAGAGGGTGTGACGTTTGGTCATAGGCATGATTACGTTTTGGTTAATTAATTGGTTTCGTTTGTTTAAAAAGCAAATATAATGATTAAATAATTAAAAGCAAATATACATTGTTTTTTTTTGTTTACAACATTTACCTTGGTTTTTTTTTAATTTACCTATGTTTTTTTGATTTGGATGAAAACACTTTTTCAATCAGGGAAAAACTGGGGTTATTCATCTCGTTTATGTTGCTAATCAAGGGTTTTCTTGTTTGAGCGTGCTAAATTATAAAAAAAAATATATCCGGGTACATTAATTTTAAAAATTTGTCACATTGATTCTTGTTGGCCCGTTTCGAAAAAACCGCTCAAATGGTTGTCTGTCGTGGCCCTGGGGCGGTATTTTGTCAATGTATACGTGATTGGGCACCAGGGGTTACATTTTATCCGGGATTTGGGTTCAGCCATTGGGTGTTTCGTTTCAGGTCTTAATCAAGACGGTCAAACCCGCCCCCCGGTTGTAATCCCTGGATAAAAACCCTGTTTTTTGTTTTTTCCGGGGATCTCCCCTATATATATAATGTATAAACACCGTTTATCCTGTTGATCTGTGGCGGCGCGTTCTTTTTTTAGAAGAACATTGCCCTGTTGTCTTCGATATCGGCATTGTCCCTGATCGCTTCGAACGCCTGTGCGGGCACCCTGTTGCGGAAGGCGTCACGCAGTGGCCGCTTGGCTTGTGTCAGGTCTTCGGGCAGTGGCACATCGTCCATGCGCACGATCTCCACCACAAACACGCCGTTGTTTCCTTTGACGGGCCCAATGGTGGCTTCTTCCCTGCGGGCAAAGAGGGTCCCGATCACCCGGGGCTCGGGTCCTGCGCCCGGCAGGTTGCGGCTGTTGAAGGTGATGTTGGTGGCTTCAAGCACCTCCAGGTCCATCTGTGTGGCAAGCCCCTCCAGCGTCCCGTTCGTCATCAGCCGTATCATCTCTTCGGCGATCAGTTCCTGTTTCTTTTCTCTCATGGCGATATCCATGATTTCGGGGCGTATCTCATCGAGCGGGGGGGTGCTTTCCTCTTGTTTGCGGACAACCGTGGCCACCACGAAGGTGTTGTCTGTCTCGAAGATGCGGCTGTAGTCTCCTTCCCTTGTCTCGTCAAGGAAGGCCCACTGGACGATCTGTCTGCCCTGGTCGATCCCCGGGAGTGTCCTGTCCATCATGCCAACTTGCTCTGCTTCGCGGACGGTCAGGTCTGCCTCTTCGGCGGCAGCGTCAAAGTCTTTTTTCTCCCTGAGTGCAGAGGCAAAAGCGCTGATTCGCGCGTACACGTCCTGGTAGGTGCGGCTGCCCGGTTCGATGTCGCGCACGATCCTGGCCACCTGCACCTTTTTACTGAGGGGTGACTTGTTGGTGACGTGGATCACGTGGAAGCCGAAGTCGGTCTCGACGGTGACAAAGCTGCCGACGGGTGTTTCAACCACGGCTTCGTTGAATGCCGGCACCATGGCGCCGTCGCGGAACCACTCCAGGTCGCCCTGGTTCATGGCGGCGGCGGGGTCGTCAGACGCTTGAGCTGCCAGCGCGGGAAAGCGCGCAGGATTGTTACGTACCAAGGAAAGCAGGCTGTCTGCTTTCTCCTGCGCCTCGGCATAGGATCGTACCGTTTCCTGTGTAGCCGCTGCCGAACCCCGGTAGGCGACAAGGATATGGCTGGCACGCATGGAGTCGGGGCGCATCTGTATATCGTTCAGCATGGCGATCACGTATGCATTGTCTTCCATATATGGCCCAAGGACGGTCCCTGCCGGCATGTCGAAGATCTCAGGGTCTATCTGCGGCGAGAGGGTCCCTTCTGCATGGTAGGTGGGGTCGAAGCGGCGGTCGGACATGGAGTTAACGAACGACTCGATGTTCGGTACATCTGTTATCTCCTCCTTCAGCAGGTTGATCTCATTGAGTGTGTTCTCCCGGTCTTCATCAGATGGAAACACGGGCAGTGATACATATTTTATATGGCGCGAAGCTTCCCGCCGGAAGTGTCGTCTGTTCTCGTCATATACCCTGCGGAGTTCACGGTCGGACACGCTGACCTCGTCATCGTCGATATCGTTATGCGACTTGAAGGCAAAGCGGATGTCAGCGGTCTTGTTACGGTGGAGGAAGTCCATCTCAGCCAGGGTGGCGGGCACGGTATATGCATTGCCGATCATTTGGTGGTATTTGCTTTCGCGGCGGTCTTTCTTGATGAACTGTTCAAGCATCACCCACTGGTTGCGGATGGTGGGGTCGAGCATATCGAAGTTGCGCAGGAAGTCAATCACTTGCTGCGGGTCGTACGAGCCGGTGGCCGGGTCTGAAAAGCTCTGTACCAGTATGGGGTGGGGGTCGGGGCCGTGTATCATGTTGTACAGCTCTTCGGCCGACACCTCTACACCCAGCCCTTCAAATTTTTCCTCCAGGAGGATCTCTTTCACCATTTCGTTCCACACCTGTTGCCTTATCCGGAAGGCTTCATCCGGTCCGGCGCTGGCACCCGTCTGATTCTGCCAGTTTTCTATCTGCTGTTGTACCCGCATCTCAAACTGCTGATAGGGGATGGAGGTACCATCCACCTTGCCCACGTCAAAACGGGGCTGACGCATGGGTCCATATCCCAAAAAGTCGCCCAGCACAAATGCCGCCAGGCCAACACCAATCACAGCGATCAACAGTCCGGTGTAGTTTCGTATCTTTCTAATTACAGCCATTGTTTTCTGTCCTTTAAATTTTCAGAGTGCAAATATACATGAATTTTTTTCATTCGAAATTACACACAGACGAATGAAAAAAATTAATCTTGCAATGATTGATTAAAGCGGTAAGATTGAGCTCGCCACCCTCCAGGTAAGTTAAATATCCGCGATTTAGATATGAGTGGCTCGGTTCATGTGAAAGCGAAGCGGTTCCTCCTGTACACCAGCATTTTGTATATTTTTTTTACAAAATGATGGTGTTTTTTTACAGGAGAAATATACATGAAATTTTTTCATGTTTTGCGAAAGGTTTAAAAGCTTAAGGGTTTAAGGGTTTAAGGGTTGAAAGGTTTAAAAGTTTAAGGGTTTGCGGGACTGACTTTCAGCAGTTCGACACGTTTCTCGCTGACTTGCAAAATTTTCAGTATGTTGTCGCCGATGGTGACCTCCTCCCCTTTTGCGGGGATGCTTTCCACCTGGTTGATAATAAGGCCGCCGAGTGTTTCATATTCTTCTGATTCGGGCAGTTGGAGGTTATATTTGTCGTTGAGGTAGTCGATCTCAAGGCGTGCGCTGAAGATGTATTCTTTGGGGCTAATGCGCCGTTCGGTCAGGTCTTCCATGTCGTATTCGTCGTCGATCTCGCCAAAGATCTCTTCGATGATATCTTCTATGGTGATGATCCCGGCGGTGCCGCCGAACTCATCTACCACCACTGCCACGCTCTTTCGTTGCTGTATGAGGTTTTTGAGCAGCTTGTTGGCATGCATTGTTTCGGGCACCAGCAAGACGGGCCGGATGATCTCCTGCACGTTGCCGGGGTGGGAGAAGCAGTCGAAGGCATGCACATAGCCCACCATGTCGTCGATAGACTCTTTATATACCAGCACTTTTGACAGGCCTGTCTCGGAGAAGATGCGCCGGATTGCCGGGATGCTCTCATCCTGCGACACAGCCACCACTTCCGTGCGCGGTATCATACACTCACGCAGTTTCACATCCGGGAACTCGATGGCGTTTCGGAATATCTGGATCTCGCGCTGTCGTTCCTTGTCTTCTTCGCTTCCCTGGCCAAACTCTTTCAGGAAGTTATCCATATCGATGGCATCGAACACCTTTTTGGTGCTTGTCATGTCTGTTTTCATCACATGTTTCATGATGAGGTTTGACAGGCTCAGGGTGAAGGCAATGATGGGATACAATATATAATATATGATGGTCACCGGCAGGGCGAAGAACCCCAGGAATCGGTTCGGGTTGATCCGGAAGAGGGTTTTGGGGACGAATTCGGCGAATATCAGGATAATGATTGAGGAGATGGCGGTTAGCAGAACGAAGACGGTGAGGTCGCTTTTTACGGGATTAGGCAGGATGTTGTGCAGTATCGGTTCGAGCATTGCTGCGAAGGAGATGCCATACACAACAAGTGCTATGTTGTTTCCCACCAGCATGGTAGAGATGAAGCTGGACTCCGACTGAATAAAGCGTGACAGCAGGCGTGCGGAAAACCCTCCCGTTTGCTTGTCCACTTCGACCTTCAGCTTGTTGGCCGCAACGAAGGCGATCTCCATGCCGGAGAAGAAGGCCGACAGGAGGAGGCTGAGGAGGATGATGGTGACATTGCTCATGGGCTGCTGTGTTGTCCCCAACGGGCTTTGCTAGAAGTTATGCGTTTCAGGCTCTTGTTCTTGTATGGGCTCTGTCTCCGGTTCAGCATCAGGTTCTGTTTCACCGCGGGTATCTACCATGAAGGTCCCGTGAGTTTTCAGGATGCGCCAGTAGTCGAAGCGTTCGTCCGACTCGAAGCCTTCGCCGTAGAGCACCTCGTCTTCGGTGGTCACTTTAACGAATTTGTCGGAGTAGATGGTTTGTTTTTTCTGGTCCCAGATCAGTTCTTCGGTATTGAGCCGTTCGCCCTGTTCGTTGATCACCACCACATCGTTGTGTGCTTCGATGATCTCGCTGTCTTCGTAGCTGATGGCATATTTTGCCGAAAGGCTGGAGGATTTTTGTTTCAGGGTGTCATAAAAAACCACATACAGTCCCTGTGGCAGTTCCAGGTATGTTTCTTCGTTCTCATACCGGTCCATTTGTGCGGCCTGCAGTATCATACGGGTATGGCCATGGTCGCTGTATATGATCTCCACGTTGAAGGCGGATTCCACGGGGCCTTCATCATATTGTGTTACGGCGTCTATGGTCTGCAGGTCGCCCTGGCAGGAAAAAAGCATCGCCAGTCCCACGAATGGGGCGATGCTTTTTCTCATTATTTTGCTGCACATTCTGATTGTTGTTTTGGGTTTGGTGTTATGCTAACACCGTTGCTCGATCACCTTGCCCTGATCCTTGTATTTCGGTTTATCCAGCATTCCACCCGGTAGGAGTCTCCTTCGCTGTATCCGTGGAAGAAGATCAGTTCGCCGTCGGGGAAGTATTGTCTGTAGGTGTCGGCCATTTGTTGTGCACGTTCTTTTACTTCTGGGTCTTCGGCCACGTTGACGGCCTGGATGAATTTATCGACGGCAGGCCAGTAGGCTGTTTTTTCGGTGAACTCGTCGTCGCCACATTCGTTGGCGCTGGCTGCATACATTTCGCCGATAAGGATGAGGGGGCGTCCGTCGTTGGGGTTCACCTCATGGGCTTGTCGTGCATAGTTCCGGGCCTGGGGCATACGGCGGAGCTGGCGGTAGGTGATCTCTGCCATGAGCCAGTAGGACCTGAAGATGCGGTCGAGGTTGGCTTCAGGGTCTTCATCCTGATAGAGGTCGGCTGCTTCCTGGAAATAACGGACGGCTGCTTCATACTCTTCCCTGTTGTTGTGCAGCCGTCCCATCAGGAAGGCTGATTCAGCATTGGGTTGAAGCTTGTGCAGTTGTTGCGTGGCCAGGAAGTACAGTTCTTCATCGGTACAGCCTGCATTGTCGAGCATCTCGGTGATTCGTTCCAGCAGTTCAACGTTCCCGGGATTTTCTTCGAAGCGCGGCCCAAAGACCTGTGTCAGGCTTTCGCAGGTAGCATAGGGTTCGAACATTGACCTTATGTTGTTCTTGGCGGGCACATAGAAGCGTTCGTCTTCCGGGTTATGTTCCAGGTTGAAATCGATGATGTCGGTGGCCCTGTCAAAGCGCTCAATGATGGCATCTGTTTCTTTCATGCCCGCTTCCACCAACCGGATGGTCGACTGGAAGTTGATGAGCAGCACCGGGGCTTCCGTAGCCATGCCTTGAATGTCGATGCTGCGTTCGGTAAGGTCAAACAGTTCCTGGACATTGTTGGGCTTGAGCTGATACAGGTCTGCTGCCTGACGTCCCAGCACGTATCCTTCTTCGCCAAAATATTCTATGCGCTGGTCATAGATCATCATCAGGGTGTCGACCCAGGCGTCGCGTTTATCGGCGTCGGTTTCATTGGCGTAAAAGTACCTGACCATTGAAGCTCCGTGGAGATAGATGTTTTTGGTTGCCAGGGGGCAGCTTTCAAACATGTACTTCCATGGTTCCCATGCCATTTCATAATTCCTTTGCCTGTGGTATTCGGCATAGAGCGACCAGTTCCTTACGCACAAAACACTGTCTTCGCCGTAACGCTGGTCGGTATCCTGTCCGGGGTATGTGCCCAGGTTGGTTTTGCTGACTGCAAAGGCATCGTTGCCGGCAGTATTTATCCCCGTGGTACCAAAGGCGCTCGCCAGGATGGCTGCAAAAGCGGCCAGGGCGAATAATTTCATTGCTTTCATGTGATCAAGTTTATTGTTAGTTTTCGGTTACATGGAACACGCCTTGCGATGATCAACCGCCTGTTTATCCTTTTTAAGCAATGGCGCTATTCCCTTGTGTAATGTTCATCCGTTTTGATGATGATTGATCTTAGAAAAACCTTCTTCTGATAAACCAGTGTTCATAAATATTGACGCCGATATTCAGGCGGTAAAAGTTTTCTTTCATAAAGTGGTCGTCGACAGAGCCGCGCCTGCTGTATTCAAAATTCAGATTGAGGGCGGACAGGCTGCCCCTTATCGGTATAGTCGCCCCAAAACTTATGCCAAACTCATTCAGGCTTTCTTCACCGGGCTGGAAGTAGGATTGTCCGTAGCGCACACCGGCTGAATACTGCAACCTGTGGAACAATGTGGGGAATGTTTCCACTGTGGGGTTAAACTTAACGCCCGCGGCAACTTGTTGGCTGTTGCTGAAGTTTTCCTCTTTCCCGAGGAATTCGAAGGCTTCCCAGTTTTGCCACTGGTAATCGAGTCCTGCCGACCATTGTCTGTTCAGCCGGCCATACACGCCCACACCGTAATAGGGGGGCAGGGAGAGGCGGCCATCCTCCAGGTCGACAAAAGCGATGGTATCATAGAATGTTTCGCCGGGCAGTTTACGTCGAAGGGTTTCGGTGCTGTTCACATCCACATCCTGTTTGCCGCCGTATGTAGCGCCGATCGTTATGTGGCGGTTGTCAGCAAAATCATGCCGGTACTGGAGCCCGAATCCGGCGACCCATCCTGACACCCGGTTAGCTTTGACAAGGTTTGTTTGGAACACGCCGATGGAGTCGGACTTCACTGATGCTTCATAGTTCAGGCTGCCAAACAGGTAGGACACATTCGCGCCCACTGAAAGTCCGTTTACCGGCTCAAAGGAGCTCCCGAGAAAAAGCTGGTTCAGTCCTCCGCTGCCCTGGTAGAAGTAGCTAACGGTCCCTGCCAGCGGGTGCTCTTGCACATCGCGTATATTGTATCCAAGCTGACTGTATGGTTTCAGTCCGGCGG
>SLCY01000040.1 GCA_007125585.1 Bacteroidales bacterium | reverse complement strand
TCGTTGGAGTGGAATTCCTCCCCTGCTTCTTCGCCTTTCATCCGGAATCGCAGCTCACCGGCCAGGGGCAGTTCATCGGTCAGATCGTGGGTGTACGGACTGACGATATCCGTAGCAGCATCCTGGTAGTTGATATCGCCCGGAAGCATTTGTTGCAGGGTATAGCTACCGGTATCGGGAAACCTTTCGAACTCCATGGAAAAGGCAAGCCGGTCCTCGGTCTGTTCCAGGATTTCAGCCACAAACCAAAGCGTCGACACCGGATCGGATACAACAGCCGGTTCGGGACATTCTTGCAGACCTTCCACTACGTGGGCACGAACCTCGTAGTACCACAACCCGACATCCAGATCCTCAACCACATCGCTAAACCACAGTGTGCTAACCCCCTCATCCATGGCATCACTCCCAACAAACACCGTATCCCCAAAGGTTTCACTCCACCGGTATAACCGGTATACATACTCTTCGTAAGATCCATCCGCACGAATTCGGACATCCACCTCTGTTTCTCCTGTCACATCCACCAGATCAACCGACAGATCATGCAGTTCCGGCCATTCAACAAGCTTATCCAAGGTGTTTGAGTCTGAATATACCCCTTCCGTAGTATCTTGATCAGACACAACAGCCCTAATCCGGAAGCTGTACTGATCCGGTTCCGGAACAGCAATTGTATGGGTTGTCTGGGCAACCGGCACCTGCTCCTTCACTTCATCGTTTGCAAAAACCAGATAATGTTCAAACGGAATGGATTCGCCCGGTTCATTGGGAGCATTTTCAAAATCGTTGTGTGTCCAGATGCGATACTCCCCCCAGGAAAGTTGCACCAGATGGGTGCACGGATCAAATACGATATCGGTCAGATGTATCGTACCATGTATGTAGGTGAACGCATCTGCACCCTCCCCGTCTTTATCGAACGAAAGATACATACGAAATGGAACAGGTGTTCCTTGGGGGACTACTATAGAATGGATAAAATGGTTTTGATCTTCGTCCCAGAATGGGATGTCTCCTTCAACAAGTAGTTGGTCTACAGTTTGAAATATTTCGCCATCAAACAGGTTAAAATCGATTTCACCAGTATCCACATCATGGTCCAGGCGAAAGACAATCTGAATCTGATTATTGTCGTGTGGATCAACGCTAAGTTGGATCATTTCGATGGCCCCCTCATAACCTTGTTTATGGTAAGCGTCACCCTGCCTGTCATTTTCGCTGGCAACGGCAACAGCATGGCAGCATAAGACAACCGTTAAGGCCACTGGAAGGACTTGCCTGATATCAAAAGTGCTGGTGAATAAATTCTTTATTGCCATGTGTCCTAACCCCTGTTATATATTACAATTTTCGGCGCACACTTTGTTGCGGCCTTCAACGGTTCGCTGATTATTTCACCAGTACTGTCAAAGGCAGAGCGAGATCGTTTTCCCGCATCTTCGCTCAGATTAATTTCGATGCACAGCCTAAATGGGGCGCTTACTGCTGGCTTTATTGACAAAGGGTGCAGCCGGTCAAGCCCGGCTGATGCGCTCAGCCTCCAATACCCGTTGCCCGGGGCCGGCAGCCTCCTTGCATCGTTCCATCGTTCCATCGTTACATCGTTCCATAAAAAGACCTGATGTATCTTTTCCAAAAGCCAAAAATAGCTTTTTCACTCACTTTCCGGCCACCACCTCCATCATTTCCTCCTCATTCAGGTACAGTCCTGCACACTCCATGATATCTTCGGCGGTGATGTTCTTCAGGGTGTTCATGTACTCATCGTAGTGTCCGAAGTCGAGGCCGAAAACCAGCAGTTCCTTGAAACGCTCGCTTTGGGCAAAGGGGCCATCGAACGAGCGGAGGAAACTTCCTGCCAGGTAGTTTTTCAGGCTTTCCAGTTCATCTTTGCCTGCGGGCTTATGGCGCAGTTCTTTCAAGTCATTGTATATTTCATCTAGGGCAGCTTTTGACACATCGGAGCCCACCTGGGTGGCAATGAAAAAATAGCCATTGCGGAGTAAAGATACGATGTTTGAACCTATGCCATAGGTATAGCCTTTGTCCTGGCGGACATTTTGCATCAGGCGTGAGCCAAAATAGCCTCCCAGCAAGGCGTTGGTGACCTTCAGCCGGTGAAAGGCCGGATGGGTGCGGTTAAACAACTGCTTGCCGATCCGTATTGCTGATTGCAGCGCCTCGGGCATCTCAAGGTGTACCTTCCTGCTGCCGGAGGTCAACATCGGGTAACGTGGTGGCTCTCCTGTTTCAGCCTCTTGCCAGTTTCTGTCCCCAAAATATTTCCCAATCCTTTTCTCTATCATATACGGCATACGGCCTGAGACAATGCAGAAAGCGTTTCCCGGATAAAACCAGCGCCGGTGAAATTGCTGCAGGTCAACCTGCACCACGCGGTCAAAATCATCGGGCTTCAAACGGTAGCCGTAAGGGTGCTGCTCGCCATAAACCAGCTCGTTGAAATAGGTTCGGGCAACATGCTGCACTTTCTTCTGGTTAATCAGGTGTATCTGCTGCTGATTTTTCAGGAAGGAACGCATCTCTTCTTCGGGAAACACCGGGAGCCGGATGATATCGCTAAAGAGCTTCAAAGCCGGTTCCAGGTGTTTGTTAAGGACATATACCGACACCGACACAATGTCCTTCTGTGCTTCGAGCTGCAGGTGGGCACTATAGTAGTCCAGCTGCTCATTGACCTCTTCACGGCTGTTGTTTTTTGTGCCGTTGCGTAGCAGATTGGTGGTGGTGTACGACACCAGCGGCCGGGTCTGATGGTAGCTGCCCGCAAAAAATACCATCTCCACCTTTACAAACTCCTCCGTGCCGCCCTCTATGAAATAGACCGGCAGGCCATTATCAAGCTCTGCTGCCCTGGGCTTGATATAGGGGATCTGTGTAACCAGTTGTTTGGGTGGCGGATGTTTTCGGTTTGTCATGGGATGTGGTCAGGACTAAGGTTGGCGTTGTGTTTGATAATGCAGGACTGAAGCGTTTTCTTTGCGAAAGGTGCTGGCGGCAACCCTCAGCAGGTCTTCGTCGGTCACCCTGGCATAGGCTTCCATTTGCTGGTTATACAGTGATGCATCGCCCTGCAGTTCATAGTATGCAAGGTTCATGGCTTTTGCCAGTACGTTGCTTTCAGAAAAGGTGTGTGTCGCTTCCACCCTGTTCTTTACCTTTTGCAGTTCCCTTTTGTCTGTTGCATTGACAGCAAGATCATGCGCTTCCTTCCAGAGCATGTCTTCCGCGTCATCTATATGCACACCATGATGGGGTTTGCCTGTGATGACCAACAGCCCGGGATCCAGGTTGCCGGTGACATAGGCATTGATCTCGCTGAACACTTTTTGGTCATGAACCAGTTTGGCCGGGAGCCGGGCCGACTCGCCATTCGATAATATGTCACTGAGCAGATCGGTGGCGTGGAAGTCGGGGTGCGTGCGCCCGCATGCGTGAAAGGCCATGTATATTTGGTGTTGTGGCACATCCCTTTCCGCTGCCAGTCTCTTTTCCTGCTGTTGTGGTGGCTCGGCGGGCAACTGCCGCACATATCTGTTGCCTGCAGTGATATCTCCAAACCATTTTTCTGCCAGTGCAAAAACATTTTCTGGATCCACATTGCCTGCCACTGCCAGGATTGCATTGGCAGGATGGTAGAAGGTGGTGAAGAAGTCTTGCACCTCCTGCAGGGATGCGTTCTGTATGTGCCCGATGTTTTTCCCGATGGTGGACCAGCGGTAGGGGTGCACCTCATATGCCAGGGGGCGCAGCAGCAGCCAGGCATCGCCGTATGGCTGGTTAAGGTAAGACTGGCGGTATTCTTCCGTCACCACGTTTTTCTGGGTATTGAGTTTGGCTTCCGAGAATGCAAGGCCGACCATCCTGTCCGATTCCAGCCAGAAAGCTGTTTCGAGGTTTTGGGCAGGCAGGGTTAGGTAGTAATTGGTGATGTCGTTGGTGGTAAAGGCGTTGTTTTCACCGCCGGCATGCTGCAAATAATAGTCAAACCGGGGGATGTGCAGCGAACCTTCAAACATCAGGTGTTCAAAGAGGTGTGCGAAACCAGTCCTTTCGGGGTCTTCATCGCGGGCACCAACATCATACAGCACGTTGACCGCTGCCATGGGTGTTGTCTGGTCGCTGTGGACCAGCACCCGAAGGCCGTTGGATAACGTATGCTTCCTAAATCTTACCATTTTTCTTCACCGTTGGCACACATGCCATCAATGTCTTCATTGACAACCGGCACATCTGCACTATTGAGAATCCCCGTTCAACCTACCGCCATTCAAAAATATCCCACTTATCCCTGGGTCGCCGGTGATCCAGCCACTGGAAGTTATGCAACAGTCGTTGATCCTCCGGCAGATCTTCAGGGGGGAACAGTGTGGCCTCGGGTTGGCGAACGAATTGTATCCCGGTGACCTCTGTTCCATCCACAAAAATAATGATATTGGAGGAGATGGCTTTGTTGATGCCAACCAGCTTGCCATCTTCCTCCCTGATGAAGAAGACGGTCTCGCCATTTCCGTCCACATCCACCCGCCACAGGGCATTGTCACGGAAGTGGCCGGTCATCATCCGTCCCTTCATCTGGTTGAATCCCATGTTTTCTTGTTCCGAAACGATAAAAGCTGCATCATGCAGGTTCACCCATTTTACCTCATCCTCAGTGGTTTTCACCTCGACATGGTTTGCTGTCAGCTGGTACATCTCTGACCATAACACCGGGTTGTGGTACATATATATCGTTGAATCGGAGGTGTGGTACACGATGGAATCACTCAGTCCCTGGAGGTCCGTCCTGTAAAAGCGGGCGCGGTGGTAGGCAAACACCTTCCGCTTGTCGGTTTCTTCATCAACCACTGACTTCAGGGTGTCCGCGTGGAGGAACAGGCTGTCGTTATCGGCGATCATGGTGAGCATGGCTTCGCGTGTGACCACTGACAGGCCAAGCTCTTCAAAGTGTTCGCCGAAATGGCCGGTGATGATCACATTTTCAATGCTGTCGCGGATCAACACGTTGTTGACGGCCCTGCCATATCCGCTGTTCCTGTCATAATATACGGAATCGCCTGTCATGGATTGTTCCTTGTTGGTAAAAAAGGCATCGTGGCTAAAGCGGGCGATGTCGTTGCGCGTGTCGTACCAGCCGTTGCGGCAAAAGATGGTGTTCTGTTCGCTCACGATGGTGGTGGGGCCGAAAAAGTAAGCCACCTCCGTGGCGGTATTGTATTTCATGGTGTCGGTATCCATGGTGTATTCAGGATTGATCAGTACGACCTCATCCCGGAAGAAAAATTCCTTTTCATCTGCAAAATAGAAGCCCCAGCGGCTCACAAGTTCATTTTCCTGGTCTACGATGCGGCCGCCATCGACATAGACGGCGGTATTGTTGTCCAGGTCGTATTCCAGGTATTCGGTATAGAGTGTCATCTGGGGATCGATCATCCGCACGTTTCCGGTGAGCTCCGCCCAGCGTGTGTTCCCGTTGTAAAACAATTTGTCGCCGAAGATGGTCACCGTATCGCTGACCTCAATGACGATATTGCTGAAGGCGCGCAGGCTGTTGGCTTCAGAATAGAGATAGGCGCTGTCGCAATACATCCTGGTGTCTTCGTGTGTAAACACGACGTCATCAATCAGCCGTCGCACATCGTCGCCAATGCGGCGGTCAAACTCAAAGGTCCCGGCTTCCCAATCGATGGGGGTTTTTTCATCCTGGGCACTGGCAAAACCCGGATATCCGAAAAGCAACAGCAAGAAGAGATATATTCTGAGCACCGGTTGTGACATGATTGATTGTAAAGGTAACTTTGTTTTTGGTCTGTTTATTGCCAAAAAAAGCCCTTGTCTGTTTATTGCCAACCGTTAAACACAACCGTTGGTTATACTCTCTGCTTATAGTCCGGCATGCTGAAATAGTTATTGATCTCCCTTTTTACCACTGGTGTCAGCAGCAGGATGGCTATGAGGTTGGGGATGGTCATAAAGGTGATGACCATGTCCACGAAGTTCCATACCAGCTCCAGTCCCCATATAGATCCCAGAAACACGAATACGGCATACACATAGTAGTACTTTTTGATGGCTTTGAAGCCAAACATATACTGTGCCGCCCGTGATCCGTAGTACGACCATGCGATGATGGTTGAGAAGGCGAACAACATCAGTCCGGTGGCAATGATATGGGCTGCCATGAACCCTATATTGATCTTGTCAAGGCCCAGTTCAAAGGCGAGCACTGTTAGTGAAACACCTGCTTCCGCATGTTCGTGCGACCAGGCGCCGGTCATGATGATGACGATGGCGGTCAGCGTGCATATAAAGAGGGTGTCGATGAAAGGTTCGAGGCTGGCCACGAGGCCTTCGCGCATGGGGTATCGTGTTTGTGCTGCGGCGTGGGCCATTGCTGCTGACCCTTGTCCGGCCTCGTTGGAGAACAATCCACGCCTTACCCCCATGGTAAGCGTAAGGATGAAGGCCGACCCCGCAAAGCCTCCGGCAGCGGCAGTCCCGGTAAAGGCATCATGGAAGATCAGTGCGAGGGACGGGATCAGGTTTTCGATATTGAGCACGACGACCAGCACGGCTGCCAGGAAATAGACCACCGCCATAAAGGGGACCAGCCGGGAGGTTACTTCGGCGATCCGTTTTAGTCCGCCAACGACAATCAGCAATACCAGGCTGGTGATTATCAGGCCGCTAATCCAATGAGGGATCGCATAGGTAGAGTTCAGGATGTCTGTCATCGAGTTGCTCTGGGCCATGTTCCCTGTGCCCATGGAGCATAAAACGGCTGCGGCGGCAAAGACAATGGCCAGTGTTTTGGCATGTTTGCCCAGCTTGTCTTTCAGGCCATGCTCCATGTAATACATCGGGCCCCCGGACACGGTGCCGTCGGGATTGAACCTTCGATATTTCAAGCCCAGTGTACATTCCACCATTTTCAGCATCATCCCGAAGAAGCCGGTCACCCACATCCAGAACACGGCACCCGGGCCACCCCAATATATTGCCAGGGCCACACCGACGATATTGCCCGTGCCAACAGTGGCAGACAAAGCAGTGGTAAGTGCCTTGAAGTGGTTTACATCACCTTCTTCACCTTTTTTGGTATAACGGCCGGCCAGAATGGCGAAAGAGTGCCAGAACTTGCGCACGTGCAAAAACCTGAACTTGAAGGCAAAGAAAATACCTGCAGGCACCAGGATGAACAGCAACAGATAGCCGCCGACATATTCATTATACAAGGATATCACATGGTTGAAACCATCGAGGAAGGCTGACCCCAAGGTGTCGTTTACTTCTGTTGCGGCGGCGGCATTTTCCTGATTTTCTGTCATAGGTTACCGGGGATTTAGATGATTCCTAAACTATCGAAAAGCACGATGGCGATGGCCACCGGTGCAATAAATCGCAAAATGAACATCAGCGCATTGAAGAGGCGCACCTTAAGCACGCCACTGTTGGTCACCTCGTCTTTCACATCAGCCTGCTTCATGTACCATCCGACAAAACAAACGATCAACAGTCCGCCAAGAGGCAGCAGCAGGTTGGATGCAGTGAAGTCGAGCAGTCCGAATATATCGAGGCCGCTTATGGTGACATCTTTCAGGGCGCCGAATGACAACGTGCAAAAAACCCCCACAAAGGCAGCGGCCGCTGCCGCCATGATGGTTGCCTTGCGCCTTGTCAGCTTGAGCTCCTCGGTAAGATAGGCCACTACCACTTCCAGGATGCTGATGGAAGAGGTCAGGGCGGCGATGGCAAGGAGGATAAAGAAGATGATGCTGAAGAAATACCCCCCGGGCATCTGCTGAAATATGTTTGGCAAGACAGTAAAGATCAGTCCGGGTCCTTCAGCAGGGTCGAGCCCGAAGGCAAAAACAGCCGGGAAGATAGCCACGCCGGCAAGGATGGCGATCAGGGTGTCGGCCAGGGATACTTCCACAGATATGTTGCCCAGGTTGTTCTGCTTCCGTATGTAGGAGCCATAGGTTATCAGGGCACCCATCCCGATACTCAGTGAAAAGAAGGCCTGCCCCAGCGCGGCAAGCATAACGCTGGAGTCGACCACTGAGAAGTCGGGCCTGAACAGAAACTGAAGGCCTTCATAAGCACCCGGCAGGGTAACCGAACGGATGGCCATGATGATCAACAACAAGACCAGGAAGGGCATCAGCACCTTTGCATATTTCTCAATCCCTTTTCTGACCCCGGAAAGGATGATCCAGGCTGTCATCGCCATGAAAATGAGTTGCCATAACAAGGGCAGGAAGGCCCTGGTATGAAAAGCATCAAAAAACTGGTTGATCTCCACAGAGGTTTTGCCGGCAAACGCGTTTGTGAACGACTGCAGCACGTAGTGCAATGTCCACCCCGCAATGGTGCTATAGAAGGCAAGTATCATAAAAGCAGCCACGATGCCCATCACCCCGACAATGAACCAGGGTTTCCCGGGAGCGAGCCGCTTAAAGGACCCCAGGGCATTACGCTGTCCGCGACGCCCGATAATAAACTCCGAGAGCATCACCGGGATGCCCAGAAGAAGAATAAAGCCAAGGTATATCAACAAGAAAGCGCCCCCCCCACTGTCGCCAACTACATAAGGGAAGCGCCAAATATTTCCCAATCCGATTGCAGAGCCCGCCGCAGCACAAATGATCCCGAAGCGGCTGGTGAAGCCATCACGGCCTTCAAATTCTGAAGCCATAAGCGATGTCGTTGTTTTGGTTTATGACCGGCACACGCAAACCATTCACAGTTCACAAGAAATGCCAAAAATAAAAAATAATGGTCAAAGATCAACAAGAAGCGGTATTTTTTACCGCAAAGTGAAACAAAGGGGGAACAACGTCATCTTTTATTTGATTTCTGCTTATTTTTATCTTTATTTATTCTCTTTTTATATGTATAGCAACCCCGTTAAAGATTGGTTTTATTTTACCCGCCGGCAGCGGCAAGGCATTGTCATGCTTCTGATACTGATCTTTTGGGTACCCATCGCATCGAAAATATTGGAAAGTTGCAAACGGGCCCGGACCATAGACACGGAATCATTTTTCAGGGAGGCGCGAACATTCGAAGAGCAGCTGGCAGCACTGGAGGATATATCGCGACAGCGAAGGGGGTCGGGCGACAGCACCAGTCATTCACAGGGGAAAAGGCCGGCCGGGGAGTTACAGCTCACCCCCTTCCCTTTTGATCCCAATACCATGTCACAGGCAGGATGGGACTCCCTGGGTGTGCCCGGATACCTCGGAAGGACTATCGGAAACTACCTGGCGGCGGGTGGCAGTTTTCGCTACAGGGAAGACCTGAAAAGGATCTATTTAATGGAAGACGACATCTACAGGCAGCTGGAAACATTCATTCAACTACCGGAACGTCCTGCCATGCATATGGGGCGTGACAAACCGGGGGAAGCCATTGACCATCGCGAAAGGCCTTTCTATGACAGAGAAACCCTCACCATCAATATCAACCAGGCTGATTCAACAGAAATGCAGCAGATCAGGGGCATAGGCCCGGTCTTTGGCCGGCGGATAGTAAGGTACCGTGAACTGCTTGGCGGATTCCACTGTACAACACAACTGCTGGAAGTATTTGGGATGGATACCGTCCGGTTCGATCAGATAAAACCTTATGTGATCACCGATACCTTAAACATCCGCCGACTGGACCTTAACCAGGCAGCATTTGCCGACCTGGTAAGGCATCCGTACATCGACCGTGCGGTTGCCAATGCCATCCTGAACCTTCACAAACAACACGGCCCCTTCATGAATACAGAAGAGATCAAACAATCATACCTGATAGATGAAGAGGTGTGGCAGCGAATTGCACCCTATGTGACTGCCACCAAAACCGTATCACGGTATCAATAATGGATTCAATGGATCATGCCCGATTTCCTGGTCACAAAACCATGCCATTAAACAAAACAAAAACTTGCTTGTTATCTAGATAAAGACTAAATAAAAACAAACCCATAAACACGTTAACAATGAACGGGAAGACCATTTCAATCATTTTTTTCCTTGCTGTAGCAACCTTTGCCGGTTGCCAGTCTTCAGCAGAACAAAAAGGATCAAATAACAATCAAAAAGGAGAACGAGCTATGACACAGAGTGTAAAACATGTATTGCCAGACTTACCATATGGGCACGATGCCCTGGAGCCTTACATTGATGAGCGCACCATGGAGATCCATCATGGAAAGCATCATCAGGCCTATGTAAACAACCTGAACAATGCCATTGAAGGTACTGAAATGGAAAACATGACACTGGAAGAAATTTTCAGGAACATGAGCCAGTATCCTATGGCTGTCCGCAACAATGGAGGTGGTCACTGGAACCACGACCTGTTCTGGAAGATCATGGGACCCGACGGAGGGGATAAACCGTCAGGTGAATTGCTTTCGGCCATCGAAAAGCGTTTTAATTCTTTTGAAGACTTTCAGGAAGCGTTCAATCGTGCCGGGGCCACCCGGTTCGGAAGCGGCTGGGCCTGGCTGATCGTTGACGCCAATGGTGAGCTCCAGGTGACCAGCACACCCAATCAGGATAACCCCTTGATGGATGTTGCGGAAAAACAAGGGACACCCATTTTGGGTGTGGATGTTTGGGAGCACGCCTATTATCTGAAATACCAGAACCGTCGTCCGGAATACCTCAGCAACTTCTGGAAAGTGGTCAACTGGAAAGAGGTGGAGCGCAGGTACGCGGAACTTAAAAAATAACTGCATTTCTAAATGGGTGATGAGTGATGGTGACCGGCAGTGCCCAGGTTTTCGGGCCTGCCGGTTTTTTCCGTTACCGTACTCCTTACAGCCCCTAATCAGCATCAATGACCAAAAGCTTGACGGTTTTGCATGCCAGGTAAACTGGTTTTCAAAATGGTTGGTCCGATACCTGGCAACACGCCATTCAACATGCCACGAATAAATGCTTAATTTTGCGTTTGTCAGGAAAATGGATCCGTCATGCCCTACAAACACTTTGGGAATCACGCTGATGTGTGGAAGCATATCGCTTTATGCGATGTGCTTGGCAGGGAAAGTCCTTCTGTATATATTGAGACCAACTCTGCAAGTACCACTTACAGATTAAACAACAGCCCGGAACAAACATTCGGCATTTATCACTTCATAGGCAAGGCATCCAGAGTGCCCAGGCTGCACAACACCCCATATTTCGCGATCGAACACGCAGCACTGAAAAACAACCAGTATATTGGATCACCGGGCCTGGCCATGCTGCTTTTAAAGGGAACCACCGTCCGCTTCGTTTTTTTTGATATCGAAAAAGCACCCCTGGACGATATCAGGGATTTTGCAAAAAGCCATCAGCTGGAAACCAAAACAGAGACACACCATGAGGATTCCCTGAACGGCCTGGCAGACATTTTGCCTGGCACGCCCCACAACACGTTCATACACATTGACCCTTATTTCATTGATAAACCAGGTCCGGACGGACATGATTACATGGACCTTTTTGTAAATGCTTCGCAACAAGGGAAAATATGTTTTCTGTGGTACGGCTTTCATACCCTTTCCGAGAAAAAACGGATCAATGGCTTCATCAGGGACAAATTAACAAAAGGCAGTATAGGCCATTATCTCGGTGTAGAATTGATACTGGAGATGATCCGGCCAAACACAATCATCTGCAATCCCGGCATTTTGGGCAGCGGACTGCTCACATGCAACCTCTCGGACGCATCCAACTCAGCCATCATCGATTACAGTGACCTGTTGATAGAGTTATACAAAGGATCAGCTTTTGAAGGCTTCTGTGGCGATATGTACCGCGAGTTCCTTTAACCTGGTGTCGTGGTCATTTAACTGCTTATGTTTGGGATGTGCTTTGAATTTCAGCACCGACAACAGGCGGATGACGGAAGAACGATGGAACGAGGGAACGAAAGAACGAAGCTTTTGGCCGTTGGCTGTTGGCTATTGGCTTTTAAACCTTTAAACCCTTAAACTTTAAACCTTTAAACTTATTTGACATTTCGCCCTTTTGACAAATGATAAACATAAATAAACAAGCAACGACCGGGTGAAAGACCTTGAGAGGTTTTTCATGTGTCTGTGTGTAATTTCGAATGAAAAAAAATCATGTATATTTCTCCTGTAAAAAACCACCACCATTTTGTCTGAAAATTTACAAAATGCTGGTGTACAGGAGGAACCGCTTCGCTTTCCCATGTTATTTTTTTTATGTGTCTGTGTGTGATTTTACATAAAAAAAATAACATGTACATTTGATCAGGGAAGAATGTTTTTTTACTATCTCCTCCTCTTATATTGATAAAAAGTTGCGGCCATGTTAAAAAAGTGCAAGACAAAAGGGCATAAAGTGAACATGTTGATGATTATGATCCTGCTGTATATGCATTCAGTGGGGGTAAAAGAAAGTCTTGCCCAAACTGTAGAAGACTCCCTTTTGGTAGACCAGTTAACTGAAGTGCTCAGAGAACAATTCCGGTCTTTGCAGCTTGACAGTGCCCGGGCAACAGTTGACAAAATAAAGGCGATTGCCAAAGACGCCGATATGCCCGTCAAGCTCGCTGATTGCAACGCGAATTATGGTCTGATAGAAAGGGTCAGGGGAAATATTGATTCATCCATCACCTACTATCGGAAAGCAGCCACACAATACAAAGATCTTGGTGAACGGTCTTCAGCGGCAAGGGCTTATACGGCCATCGGGCAAACATACGTCAGCATGCAGCTTTATCAGCCTGCTTTCGAGAATTTTGCCAAATCACTGGCGTTACGGGAAAGTGAAAAAGACTCATTGGGGATGGCCAACAACCTTGTCAACATGGGCGGCGCCGTCTATTTTGCAGGCACCCTCGACGATGCAATTGATTATTATTTACGCGCCCTGAGGATTGCCGATGCCAAAGATAATTTGCCCCTTAAGGCTCAAATAATGATGAATATCAGCAATATTCATATCAAACAACAAAACCATCCAAAAGCTCTTGAATACCAGGAAGAAGCGCTTGCAGTGCACCGCCAGATGGGTGACAGAAAAGGGGAATCCGACGTTCTGCTTAACATGGGTATTTCATGGTACGAAAAAGGTTTTCTTGAAGAGGCGGAAACCCATTACAAAGAATCACTGGCCATCAAAAATGAAATAGGAAACGAAACTCCCGGAATCATCAAACTTACCCATAACCTCGGGCTTGTTGCCAAAGAACGTGGTGACATTCCCGCCGCAATAAATTACTACAACCATTCACTGGCACTGACCAGGGAAACAGATGACATACAAACCCGGGCCACCATACTCAACAGTCTGGGAGTTATCATGATGGTTGAGGGTGATGATGAATGCCTCGCACTGCTTGAAGAGAGCCTTGAGATATCCTCCAGCCTGGGACTGAAAAAACTGGAAACCATCAATTATGACAACCTGCATCAGTTCCACGCCAATAAAGGGAATTACAAACAGGCGTACGAATATCTATCCAGTTTTCAGGCACTTAACGACTCGCTGTTTAACGTGGAAGCCGCCGCACGCATTGCTGAATTGCAGACCATTTACGATACCGAGATCAGGGAACAAGAAAATATGCTGCTGAAGGAAAGGTCGCAGGTTTTGAGATTGCGACTTGTCATGATGAGTGTTTCAGCTTTTACCATAACCATGGTTGCAGTGGCTTTTATCATATTGTTTAACCTCAAGCGTAAATCGCTCAGGCAAAGCAAGGTCCTGCTGACAACACAAGCAGAGCTGAGCCTGATGGAAAAGCAAAAAAGTCAACAGGAACAACAACATCTCAAAGAAGTACTGTTTGCTGAAGAAGAAATCAACCGACTGCAAAATCGGCAGATCCAGGAACAAAACCGGAAACTATCAACTTCTGCACTGCTTATCATCAATAAAAATGAAGCGCTGAACAACGTGCGCCAAATAGCACAAACAGCATTACATGCCGATGATTGCCAGGGAAAAATTTGTATCGAACAGCTCATCAATGAAATTGACAGCAACATCAACCTGGATGAACAATGGGTTCTTTTCAAACAACATTTTGAATCTGTTCACAGCGGATTCTTTTCACGACTCAACCAAAAATTCTCAAACCTCACCCACAATGATCTAAAAATGTGCGCTTACCTGCGCATGAACCTTTCCAGTAAGGAAATTGCCCAAATGCTCAATATCGGGATCAATTCAGCAATTACAAAACGTTATCGCCTGCGAAAAAAATTCAACATGCAAAACGATGACAACCTGATTGACTTCCTTATGCAATTTTAACACACCGGGTTGTATGGATACTTTCGATGCAAAGCATGCTTTTTCATTCGTCTGTGTGTAATTTCTTATGAAACGCCCATGACAGGATTTTGATACACAATAGGATAATTATTGGGCGATGGAACGAAAGACAGTTTCAACAGTGTGGGCATCTGCGAACACGTAAAAGGCCGGGCCTGTGCGGCGGAGAAAACCGTAATAGACCGGGCCTGTGGGGGGATAAATCCGCCTTTGATGGATCTGCGTCAAAAACAAGGCCACTTCAGAAGGGGAGGCCATCTGCAAGCAGGCAACGAGTACGGCAGTAATCATTGGGGAAGAACCACCATACGGTGGTGCCGTGCGGCTTTGCCTGCGGAGACTGAAGAGGCCGTGGTTTTTAGCAGATGCATCAGAAGCGGTGATCTTTCTTTTTGGTAGCTTTTTCTTTGGGTGGGAGCCAAAGAAAAAGTACAACACCGCCGTAGGCGGAAGAGCGATGGAACGATGGAGCGAATCTTTTGGGCATTGGCTGTAAGCTATTGGCTTTTAAACCATTAAACTTTTAAACCTTTAAACCTCTCTCTGACCTTTCGATCTTTTGACAAATGATAAACATAAATAAACAAGCAACGACCGGGTGAAAGACCTTGAGAGGTTTTTCATGTGTCTGTGTGTAATTTCACATGAAAAAAATTCATGTATATTTGCATGCACAGGATAAATGAGTGCAATATGTCCCCCTCTTTTCACACTGGCTGATACGCAAACACAGGCGGCATAGCACGTGATGTGATATGTTCCACTTTGTTTGCTTTTGACCTTGAAGCACACGCAATATGGGAAAGGGGGGCCAACATAAACACAATACACGATGGGACTTCCCTTTCAAATATTTATTCTGGGATTGCTGACAGTGTTCCTTGTGCTGCTTGTCGTGGTAGGCACAGGCAATGCCATCATCTGGGTCACAAACCGTTTTTTTACTCCCCCTCCCTTAAAAATGGATGCGCCGGGGGTCGAAACGCCAGCGGCAAGAACAGGGAAGATTGCAGCCGTTACCGCGGCGGTCTACACCATGACCAAAGGGAAGGGTAAGGTGGTCAGGATAGAAAAACACCCTTAAACCGGTTATCCCATAATATACCCACTTCAACGCCTACAGGATATGCAAGAAATAAAGTTCTCATTGGTTTACAGAGACATGTGGCAGTCGGCAGGCAAGTATGTGCCACGGGTGGATCAATTGACTGCCATAGCCCCCCATATTATCGAGATGGGTTGTTTTGACCGCATCGAGACCAACGGGGGTGGCTTTGAGCAAATCAACCTTCTGTTCGGGGAGAACCCCAACAAAGCACTCAGACAGTGGACAAAACCATTTAAAGAGGCCGGCATCCAATGTCATATGTTAGACCGTTCGCTGAATGGTATCCGTATGCATCCTGTACCAGGCGATGTACGCAAGCTGATGTTCAGGGTCAAACATGCCCAGGGAACGGAGGTCGCCCGGATCTTTTGCGGGATGAACGACCCCCGCAACATCATCGATTCCGTCCGCTATGCCAAAGAGGCAGGCATGACCGCCCAGGCAGCACTCAGCATCACATTCTCCACGGTACATACCATAGAATACTATATCGATCTGGCTGATAAGGTGATCGCAGGCGGTGCCGATGAAATATGCCTGAAAGACATGGCAGGCATCGGCCGCCCCGTTTGGCTGGGAAAGATCGTTGCCGGTATCAAAAAGAAACACCCCGATGTCGCGATACAATACCACTCCCACTCAGGGCCGGGCTTCGCAATGGCCTCCATTCTGGAAGTTGTCAGGGCAGGCGCCGAATACATCGACGTGGGGATGGAACCGCTTTCCTGGGGCACCGGCCATGTGGACTTACTAGCCGTTCAAGCCATGCTCAAAGATGCCGGTTACAATGTGCCGGATGTCAACATGAAAGCCTATATGAAGGTGCGGAGCATGAACCAGGAGTTCATGGAAGACTTCCTGGGCTACTTTATCACCCCAACCAACCGGCAGATGAACTCACTGCTCATCTCCTCAGGCCTGCCCGGAGGCATGATGGGCTCGCTGATGAGCGACCTGGAAAAGAACCTCAAAGACCTTAACAGATGGCTCGAAAAAAACAATAAGCCACTGCTCAACGAAGACAAGCTGCTTGTTAAACTTTTCCAGGAAGTGGAATATATATGGCCCAAAGTAGGCTACCCGCCACTGGTAACCCCTTTTAGCCAATATGTCAAGAACCTGGCCGTGCTGAACGTGACACAGATAATCAAAGGAGGCGAACGCTGGGAGATCATCCCCGACAATATATGGGACATGCTCACAGGCAAGCTGGGCAAACTGCCCGGCAAGCTGGCCCCAGAGATCAAAGAACTGGCAGAAAAAGAAGGCAAAGAATTCTTCACCGGCAATCCACAGGAGCTCTACCCCGACAAGCTCGACGAGTTTCGAAGGGAAATGGATGACAATGGATGGGACCACGGTGAAGACGATGAAGAACTGTTTGAGCTCGCCATGCACCCCGAACAATACAGGAATTACAAGTCGGGCAAAGCGAAGAAAGACTTCGAGAAGGACCTGGAAGAACGACGCCGGGAAGGTGGCGGCCTCTACCAGAAAGCCAAGGCACCGGCACCCAAAACAACCGCTGTGAAAGAAACAGGGACCACCGGCATCGAACCCGCCACCATGATTGTGGATGTAAACGGCGAACAATTTAAAGTAACCGTCTCCTATAGCAATGGAAACACAGCGGCAGGACAAAACCACCCTGAGGCAGCAACAACGTCAACCAAAAATGTCCCTCCCAAAAAAGAGAAGGACATCGAAAAAGTCACCTCCCCTCTCTCAGGGAACTTCTACCTGACAAAAGAGCCAACGGAACAACCCGTCAAGGCGGGCGACACGATCGAAAAAGGGGATATTCTTGGCTACATTGAGGCTATGAAAACCTATAACACCATCCGCAGCGAAAAAACCGGGAAAATTGTGGAAATTGTTCAGGACAATGGTGCTGAGGTGTTTGAGGATGATGTTCTCTTTATTTTCGAAAACGCCTGAACCCAAATCTTAACTTCAACCTCAGATGGGCGCACTAAAGAAGCTTTATGAGATCACCGCTTTTGGGGACATCTGGTTGCAACCGGGAGCCATCCTCATGCTGGTCATCGGTATTTTCCTTTTGTTTTTGGGGATAAGAAAGAAATATGAGCCCCTGTTGCTGGTTCCCATCGGTTTTGGGGTCATCCTTGCCAACCTGCCCGGGGCAGGGATGGGCATTGTGCCCGAAGAGATGGTGCGTTTTGAGGATGGCAGGCACATGAACCTGGTAGAGATTGCCGGCGAGTACGGCATCATGAACTACCTCTATTATATGCTTATCAAAACAGGATTCCTGCCTCCCATCATTTTTCTGGGTGTGGGTGCCCTTACGGATTTCGGCCCCATGTTGCGCAACCTGCGCCTCTCCTTGTTCGGGGCTGCAGCCCAGCTGGGTATTTTCACCGTCTTCTTCGTGGCCATTGCCGTAGGCTTTACTGCACAAGAAGCCGGTGCCCTGGGGATCATTGGGGGTGGCGACGGACCAACGGCCATCTACATCTCCATCATGCTGGCCCCACATATGCTGGGACCGATAGCCATTGCAGCCTATTCATATATGGCACTTGTGCCGGTGATCATCCCCCCCATCGCCAGGGCCATGTGTACCAGCAAAGAGCTGTCCATCAACATGAAGGCAATGGATAAACAATATCCTTCCAGGCGTACCATCAGGAATATGACAGCTGTAAAGATCGTTTTCCCGGTAGCACTGGGCATCATCGTGGCATTCTTCGTGCCCGCATCAGTACCCCTGGTGGGGATGCTCATGTTCGGGAACCTTATCAGGGAGATCGGCGTGGCCACCGGAAGGCTGACAGAGGCAGCCACCGGCCCTGTCCTGAATACCGCTACAATCTTCCTGGGACTGGCCGTCGGTGCCACCATGACATCAGCTACATTCCTGGACGTCCGTACGCTGGGCATCATCTTCGGTGGACTCATCGCTTTTGCCATCTCCGTGGCCGGAGGCATCATCGCCGTTAAAACATACAACCTCTTCGCGAAGAAAAAGATCAACCCCCTGATCGGGGCCACCGGTCTCAGCGCAGTACCCATGGCATCGCGCGTGGCCAATGAGATCGCCTTAAAACACGACCAGGGGAACCACCTGCTGCAATACTGTATGGCCAGCAATATATCAGGCGTTATCGGATCAGCCGTGGCCGCCGGGGTGCTAATCGCCTTCCTCGCATGATGATTCCACAACATAACGATGCCCTAATCTTTATCCATTCAGTCACCGCCATTCAAACAATTCAATAATCTTTGCTATTTTAGTGGCCCGAAAACCTAATCCAAACACCCCATGCCCAAGGTAAATAAACTCAAAACATATGTGGTGGTTTCGCGAATCCTGGTAATGATCATGGTTATTGCCGCCATTTTTATCCTTTTCACCATGCGTAAAACGACCTGTGAGCCGGGAGAACTCCCGGAAAAGTATATCCATGAACCCACAGTGACACGATTCGATCCTGGTGTTTTTGAGCAACGCCGTAAAGACATACTGGCTTCGCTGGATGCCGACATTGTCATCCTCTCGGCAGGGGCACGCCATGATTTCCGGTATCTTACAGGCTTCCCTGAACGTCGGGGAATTGCCGTAATCATCCCCGGCCACGAAAAGGAATACCTGCTGTTTGTCACTCCCCGGGAGATATACACCGTGATGTGGACAGGCGAAGTATATGGCCTTGAGGGTGCCGTAGAGAAATATGGCGCCGAGGCAGCCCATGGGATGGATGATTTCAATGAGATGCTTCCGGGATTGCTGAAAGGCAAGAAAAATATTTATCTGCACGGAGACGATAACCGTATCACCGATGCTGTTGAAAATGTCCTGATAGAGACGGGACAACAAGCGGAAATCAGGGAGCTTGCCACTGTCCTCCATGAGCACCGTGTGATAAAAGATGACTGGGAGATAGCCCACCTGAAGGATGCAGCGGAGGTAACCGTGAAAGCCCATCAGTATGTTTTGCAAACCGTACAACCCGGACTGGCAGAATATGAAGTGCAAGCCTCTATCGAATACATTTTCCGCCGCAATGGCATGGCACCCGGGTTTTCTTCCATCATCGGTTCCGGCCCGAACAGCTGCCTCTTGCACCATACGAGCAACGACCGTATACTGGAAGATGGAGACCTTTTGCTGATGGATGTGGGTGCTGCCAGCAGGGGAGGCTATACAGCAGATGTGACCCGCACCATTCCGGTGAACGGCCGGTTCAGCCCGGAACAACGAAAGATCTATGAACTGGTGCTGAAAGCCAGTGATGAAGCCCTGAAAAAGATGAAGCCCGGACACCAGATGCTGGACTGCCACCACCTGGCCACAGAGATCCTTGTAGAAGGGTTATACGATATGGGACTTGTCCCTGATACCTCTTCATGGTGGCAAAAACGCTTTTATATCCAGCACAGGATAAACCATTATATCGGTTTGCAGGTGCATGACGCAGGCGATTACGGCTTTGACACCGACAACCGTAACGAGCATATCCTCACCCCGGCAATCAGGGGCAGGGAAATCAAAACGGGCATGGTGATGACCAACGAGCCGGGCCTCTATTTCATGGTCGGGCTGCTCGATGGCATCCATGAGATGTTCGGCCACCTGGCCACAGAAGAAGAACTCAACGCCTTCGTGGAGACAGTGCGTCCGGTTTACGAAAAATACGAAGGGATCGGCGTGCGCATCGAAGACAACATCCTTATAACCGAAGAGGGAAACATGAACCTGTCGCGTTACGCACCGCGCACGGTGGAAGAGATCGAAGCCGCCATGCGGTAAGCACACAACGACGGTGCCCCACCTTGATGCGTATCGCCGCCGTAATGGACATATGCCGGAAAAAACCCCGGAAAACCCCCATAGGGTCGACATGATGGTACAAAGTAATACGTGCTTTTTTATGAAAACAAACCTGCGTGCATGGCTATCGCTGATAATTTTCACCTTATTTTCCCTGATCCTGCTTGCAGACAATGATGAAGGGATCAAAAAACACCATCCTTATGCTGTTCCGGAAAGCGATGTGATCGACTTGGGCACCCTGAAAGCCGGCAGCAGGGCTGCAGGTGAGATAAAGCTGAGCAACCGGGGCGAAAAGGAGATGCTGATCGCCAAAGTGAGAAGTTCCTGCGGCCTGATGATCCCCACATGGCCCCGTGAGCCCGTTTCCCGAAATGAAGAAGTCACCATACGCTTTCGTTACGACACAAAACGGCTTGGTCCTTTTGAACGAAACGTTGTCATCCATACCAATGCATATCAGAAAACACTGGTGGTTAAGGTTATAGGCGAAGTGATCCCCATCGAATAACCGTCGTCTTCACCATATGAATTCAAATAACACTGGCAATGTTGCCGCTTTGCACACTCTTTTTTTTCAAGTCATATAAAACACTTCCATCATGCCTGAGATATCAGAAAAAGGACGCCGGATGCCAGCGTCCCCCATCCGGAAATTGGTTCCTTATGCAGAACAAGCCAAAAAACGGGGCACTAAGGTTTACCACCTGAACATCGGCCAGCCCGACATCCCCACACCGCAATCCATGATCGACGCCATGCACAACCTTGATGTAGAGGTGATCGAATACAGCCACTCTGCCGGCATCCTTTCCTGCCGTCAGAGGATGTGTGACTATTATGCCAAACATGGCATCCATGTTTCCCCGGAGGAGATCATCATCGGTGCCGGTGCCTCCGAAGCCATCCTCTTTACCATGCAGACCTGCCTGAACCCCGGCGACGAGATGATCATCCCCGAGCCCTTTTACGCCAATTATAACGGTTTCTCCATCAGCGCCGGTGTAAAGGTCAAGCCCATCATCTCAACCATAGATACCGGCTTTGCCCTGCCGCCCATTGAGGAGTTTGAAAAAGCCATCACGGAGAAAACCAGGGCCATCATGATCTGCAACCCCAACAACCCGACCGGCTACCTCTATTCACAACAAGAGCTGGAAGTCTTACGCCAGATTGTCAGGCAATATGATCTTTATCTCTTTGCCGACGAGGTATACCGGGAGTTTTGTTACGACGGCACCACGCACCATTCTGTTATGAACCTGGAGGGCATTGAAGACAACGTGGTGCTGTTCGACTCCGTCAGCAAGCGCTACAGCGCCTGTGGCATACGTATAGGTGCTATGGTTTCGCGCAACAGGGAAGTGATGCAAACAGCCCTGAAGTTTGCCCAGGCACGGTTGAGCCCACCCTCGCTCGGTCAGATTGCGGCCGAAGCCGCCATGGACACACCCGACAGCTATTTCGAAGAGATCATCGCCGAATACATGGCCAGAAGAAATACCGTGGTGGAAGCCCTGGGAAAGATGAAAGGCGTGATATGCCCCACACCAAAAGGCGCATTCTATGTAAATCCGCACCTGCCTGTCGACGACAGCGACAAATTCTGCCAGTGGCTGCTTGAAGATTTTAACTTCGAGGGCCAAACGGTAATGATGGCCCCGTCTACCGGTTTCTATGCCACACCCGGCGCCGGCAAGAGTGAAGTACGCATCTCCTATGTGCTCAATGTGGAAAACCTGAAAAAGGCCATGAAATGCCTGGAAGAAGCACTTAAGGTTTATCCCGGTAGGGTTTAGTTTACATCCTGCGGCCGGAACGGACGAAAAGCGGGGATCCCCTCAGCCCAAAGGCCCCGTGAAACGGGTGCCACCGGACAGATTCAGGAGAGCTTCCCTTGAAGGTATTTCCCGGTAAAAGACCCTGTACATTCCGCGAGCCCCTCCGGTGTCCCTTCATACACCACGCTCCCACCACCATCCCCACCCTCCGGGCCCAGGTCGATGACCCAGTCGGCACTTTTGATCACCTCGGGGTTGTGTTCGATCACCAGCACCGAGTGGCCATTGTCGAGGAGGGCATTGAAGGCTGTCAACAACTTCTCAATATCATGAAAATGCAGACCCGTTGTCGGTTCGTCAAAGATAAACAGGGTCTTTGCCTGGGTGATGCCCCTGGTAAGGAATGACGCCAGTTTGACCCGCTGGGCCTCCCCTCCGCTCAGGGTGCTGGATGGCTGCCCAAGGCGTATATACCCCAGGCCGACATGTTGCAACGGTTGTAAACGGGTGGAGATGCGCTGACAGATGGTACCACACTCCCGGGCCTGCATAAAGAAGTCAATGGCATCATCCACCGTCATGTCGAGCACATCAGCAATGGTCTTGCCTGCAAAGGCCACATCCAGGATCTCTTCTTTAAAACGTGACCCCTTGCAGCCCTCACACTCCAGGACGATGTCGGCCATGAACTGCATCTCTATCTTTACCGTGCCCTCCCCTTCACACTCCGGACAACGACCGCCGTCAATGTTAAAGGAAAAGAAGCCGGGTTTGTAACCTCGGGCTTTGGCAAGGGGTTGGGCAGCAAACAGTTGCCTGACCTCATCATAGGCTTTCAGATAGGTGACCGGATTGGACCGGGATGACTTGCCAATGGGATTCTGATCGATATATTCGACATTGTGCAAGCTGTCGAGGTCCCCGTCAAGCTCGTCAAACGCACCGGTTCTCTCACCATAACCGCCATAGACTTTTTTCATGGCAGGATATAGGATGTTCTTCACCAGCGTACTTTTACCGGAGCCACTAACACCGGTAATCAATGTCATGACATGCAGCGGGACCTTCACATCAAAGCCCTTCAGGTTGTGATGCCTTACCCCTTTGAGCTCAATGTATTCTTTCCATTTCCTCCGATGAGCCGGGACGGGGATGGCCTTCTCATGGTTCAGGTAGCAGGCGGTGAGGCTTGCTTTTTCTTTTAACAGACCGTGCAACCCGCCCTGAAAAACGATCCTGCCACCGTGGGTGCCGGCCATGGGACCGATATCGATGATCTGATCCGCCGAACGGATGATGTCCTCGTCATGCTCCACCACGATCACCGTATTGCCCAGGTCGCGCAGCCTCTTCAACACCCTGATCAACCGGTGGGTGTCACGCTGGTGCAAGCCAATACTGGGTTCGTCTAAAATATACATCGATCCTACCAGGCTGCTCCCCAGGGAGGTGGCAAGGTTGATACGCTGCGATTCACCACCGGACAAAGAGTTTGACAACCTGTTCAGCGTGAGATATCCAAGTCCGACATCATTCAGATATTCCAGGCGGTTGTTGATCTCCACGAGCAAACGCCGGGCCACAGCATGCGCTTCGGTGGGCAGTGAGATGCTTTTAAAGAAAGCCTGCAGCCTGTCAAGGGGCATCAAAACCATCTCAGTGATTGAAAGCCCTGCAACCTTTACATAATTGGCATCTTTACGCAACCTTGTGCCCTGGCATGCAGGACATACCGTCTTGCCCCGATAGCGCGACAACATCACACGGTACTGAATCTTATAAGTGTTCTCCTCCACCATGCGGAAGAAATCGTTCAGGCCCTTGAAATATTTGTTGCCGGTCCACAAAAGG
>SLCY01000027.1 GCA_007125585.1 Bacteroidales bacterium | reverse complement strand
ATGCTTGCAAAAATGCAATAAGTATTTTCAAAAAGTTCAGAAAGATTAAAAATATGACTGTCAGTGGTGATATGGCATACCCCATCAATATGCTTACCGAACCGAGCACAAACACCAGCGAAGTGAGGCTCAGTATCACCATGTGTCCGGCGGAAATATTGGCAAACAGCCTGATCATCAATACAAAAGGTTTGATGAAGGCACCCGCGATTTCAATAACGGGCAATATCGGGATGGGTATTTTTAAAAACACCGGGACGCCGGGCATGTTGAACATATGTTGCCAGTATGTTTTGTTTGCAAACCAGTGTGTGGTAAAAAAGGTAAACATGGCAAGAACAAATGTAACGCTGATGTTTCCTGTAACATTGGCACCACCGGGGAAAACAGGCACCAATCCCAAGAGGTTGTTCAGGAAGATAAAAAAGAAAACCGTTAAAAGGTATGGCATAAACGGCCTGTATTTGTCTGGTCCGATGGCCAGTATGGCGATCTGGTCGCGCACGAAAAGTATCAGGGGTTCAAAAAACAAAGGTAAGCCTTTGGGGGTTGCATAGATATCGGCTTTGTGATACTTCCTTCCAACGCTGACAAAGATAAGGCACAGCAATCCTGACGCAAAAAAGATGGCCACTACATTTTTTGTGATGGAAAGATCATAGATGGTGGAAGCATGCGGGTCGGGTGTCACACCATCTTCAAGGACCTTTATGGCCCGGCCTTTTCTGGGACCTTCAGCTGCAACCCTGAAGCCCTTGTATGATGCATGGCCATGATCGAAACGCGAACTGGAAAAAACATACATGCTGCCGTCATAGAAAAGTATCACCGGCAGGGGGATAGACAGTTCACGGTCGCCAATATCAAACAAATGCCATTCATAACTGTCCAACACATGGTCTACGATCAGTTTTCTGGCGTCAAACGCCTTGTTGTCATCGTCATGCCCTCCGGCAACCACGTTTTGATTGCCCAGCGCAGGAGCCGGTGCAACAAACAATAAAAGTACCGTCATGATGACGACACTTGAGAAAAGACCATTTCTTGTTGCCCCTTGTGCAGAATGCATGGTTGTAAAGGTCAAACGTGTTAAGTAACGAAGAAAAAACACTCGCAATAATATGTTGACATGTGTTTTACGATGTTGATCAAACAGGCCACACAGAGTACGCCAGGTATGTGGTCATGCTCTTGTGTGCCGCTTTTTTTTATGGACCGGTCTGTTTTTCTTTAAAGTCGCGGTATATGAATACAACTTCAAACAATGTAAAGGCAAAATAGAAGACAAAAAATGTGATGATAAATACGATGGCGTCTTCGGGAAAAAGGAATGCATACAACAGCAGTACTCCGACATACAACAAAAAACGGATCACGGTAATGGAAATGAAGTTGAGGTCAAAGCTGTTGTTTTTCTTCCCTGTCAGCAAAACGAGCAAGTATTTGGACAACATCACCAATACATAGAAGAAAGGGCCAATTGCCCAATAAAATTGTGGCGTGAACCGGTCCGGTATCCAAAGCGAAAACAGTCCGTAGAAGAGAAATAACAATACGGCAAAAATTGTCAACTGTTTGGTAAAAGACGTCAGATCAATGGCCATGCTATTTTTACCATAAAATTCTTTTAGCTTTTTTTCTCTTCGTTGCCCTGGGGTTTTTGTGCTGCTGCATCTTTTTCCATGGAGCAGGTGCCTGTGAAGCGAGCGCCCGGCTCAATAGACAGTTTGTTGGCTATGATGTCGCCCAAAAAGATGGCCGACGCCTGCAATGACAAAAGTTCTGTTACGTCTGCCTTGCCATTCACCCTGCCTGAAAGATCTGCATTCAAACAAAATATGTCGCCTTCTATCGTTCCGGTGTCCCCGACGACGATCTTGCCTTTGGACCGTACTTCGCCAATGATTTTGCCATCGACCCTTATATCCCCTTTTGAGTTGATCTCTCCCTTGATCGTCGTGCCTGATCCGACAAGGTTTATTGCTGTATGATCTGTTTCTTTTTGTTTTGCCATTGTGTTCGGAATATTTTATTGTTATTGGACAAAAAGGTTTAAACCTGATTCTAGAAGCAACAAAAGTAAACAAAATAACCAATGATCAAGGATTTCATAATCCCAGATAATAGTGATTGAAAAAGGTCCTATAGGTGTCGAGCTCTTTATCTTCATAGAACATGGGATAGTTGTCGACAGAAATGACAAATGCTTCCAAACTGTCTTCCATGGCGGCAAAGTTTTCTGACTGCAATATTTCCTGATAATAATCCATGCCGTTTTCCATTCCCTGGAAGTTTGTAACGGTGACCAGGTGTTTGTCTTCTTCAAAAAAAACGGTGCTCACAGCCAGTTCGTTGTCAGAAAAGGATTGTTCATTGAATTCCGACACGGTCCTGTTGATTCCTGCAGGGTCCAATTCTTTGCTGTTAACGACAAAAACAAAAAAGTGCACGTCATCCAGCGAAACATTGAAGGGTGACTCTATGGGTTCGCTTTTCCGGCGGGCACTGCGGGTGCCCTCTCTTTCTCCGCCGGCCATCATGTCGACATCTGAAAGGTCGAGTGAAGCAAGCAGGATGGTCGCTGGCTGATGGACGGGGGTATCTTCAAAGTCATTGACCACATTTTGCAATTCAGAAACAAAAAGTGCCTTCTCATCTGATTTTCCCAATGCCATTGCATACAGGTAGGCAAAACGTGCTTTTAGCTCACGCGATGCTTCCAGCGTATCAAGGGCTTGCCTGTTCTGGCTAATCACGTCGTAACGGCCGGCAAAAAAGGCATCATAGCTTTCCCTGTATAGTTCTTCGGCCATATTCTGACGGTTGCGCACCCTGTTGGCATAACCCGGGTCCCCGATAATTTTCGCATACTCGCTTTCGGGGTACAGGCTGACCAGGTCATTCTTGACCGTTTCGGCCCCGGAAAGATCGCCCTGCTGGCGAAGCAGGTAATACAGGTGGTAATAGGCGGGCAATTCCATATCGGTGCCGGGATAGTCCCTGATAATGGTCTGAAAACAGCCGGCGGCATTGTCAATATCCCGGAGCTGGTCCCTGAATATTAATCCTTTGTTATAATAGGACTGCATTTGACGGTTTTTTGATGCCCTCATTTGCTCTTCCGTATTTGGGATATTCCTCAGATAATTATCCCTGTCATATTGATCGAATTCGACCGTATCTGCATCACTTTCCAGATCTTCAAAGCCAGGCATGTCCATGCCGAAGTCTCCGGCGATCATTTGTTTATTGCTGATTCGCCACAGGTCTTCAAGGGGCCTGTCGCCGTAGCGGCTGAAGAACTCCATCTCTCCATTGCTGATGGCATTGATATTGTAAAAATACCATCCCATGTCCTGGCCGCCCATGCCTCCACGGCCGTGTCTCGCTGTGCGGCCGGCTTCGCGCATGGCCTGCATCCTTTCCCTTTCAGCCTGTTCTCTGAGTCTCTCCTGCTCACGGAGTTCACTGATGATATTGTCCACGACAGCTCTTTGTTCTTCTTCCGGCAGGGCAGCAAGGGTCTGCAAGCTATCCTCGCGCTCTATGACCTCGCTTAGCCGGGCGAGTCCGGAGAGTATCTGCTGCCTGCCACTGACCTCTTCATAAGCTTCATAGCTCCGGGGCAAATAAGTGGTTGCACTGTCATAATAGATATTTGCCTGCCGGTAATCCGGATGTTGAAAAAAGATCTCCCCCAAACGAAGAAAAGAGAGGCCTTTTTGCATATCGTTGTCTTCACTGACCTCCACCGACCTTTCAAGCATTTTGATAGCATCCGCTTCGTCATTCTGACGCAGGGCCAATTGGGCGAGCGCATAATAGACCTGGTCACGGTATAACCTGTATCTGTCAGCCGACAAAAGGTCTATCAGTTCCTCACGTATGAACTCACTGCCTCCCACAGAAGGATCATATGCCATGGCCATGCCAATGCGTGCCTGAAAAGCCATGCTGCGGTCAGGCCGCATTTGCAACACCCTCCCGTATGTTTGCTGGGCTTTGGCAAACTGGTCTGAATGCTGGTATAACTGTGCCTGGATAAACGTCAGACGGGAACGTTCATGACGGCTTTCCTCATACGGGATGCCCTTTTCAAGCTCCCGGGCAGCCCGCTGGTATTTTCCCTGGCGAATAAAGTGGTCGGCATAAGCTTTCCGGAACAAGGCGACAGTTTCATCAACAAGCAAACCGTCATGATAATGCCTTTCAAGCAGTTCAAGCATCCGCGAAGCCTGGTCGTACCGTTCCTGCTCATGGTAAGACTTGGCAATCCACACCTTGGCATCATAACTGCGCCGGGTATCATATTGCCTGATGATGTATTCAAAAGTGAGAATGGCAAGCGTATAATCCCTTTTAAAAAAATGGGCGCGCCCAATGAGGTAGTATGATTCATCAATCCACTTGTTGTATTCCTGGCCACGAATATTCATCGAGTGGCGCCGGATCACCAGGCTGGCTTTCTCATAGGTGATGTCCATGTTCCCACTGACAGATGAAGCATCCTGCTCCGTTCCGTAACGAAAAACAGAGAGGATCTGTTCATAATTGTCGGTGTGGAGCTCGTCAAGGCGTCTGACCCCTTCCCTGTAACTTTCCCGGGCATTAAAGAAACCATTATATTTGGCATTAATGGAATGATAGGCACGGTTCACAAAGGAGTCCTTTTGGGTGGAACAACCCAAAAACACAGACACAAAAACCACCAGGATCAGCAAATTGCCGATCCTGAAAAATTTGTTACCATAGAATTGCATGCAAATCACTTAAAATATTACAAATATAACTCTCAAATTGCAAAAATATTATATAACCCCGGCACCCTGAACATATTATTTTAACGCGCCGGGATGATTGACTGTTGATCGTTCAGCAATCCGGGGGGTCAGCATTAAAGATTTTGGGATATTGCACAAAAGAAATGGCCATGAGCGCCAAATTGATTAATTTTGCAACAATTGACATGATTTGGTAACATCAAACGATGGACAAAGAAAAACAAAACACTGGTTTCTTCAAAAAGCTTCACCACAAGTACCGTCTTGTGGTCATGAATAATGACACACTGGAAGAACGGTTCAGTGTGCGGTTAACCAGGTTTAACGCATTTGTTTTCGCAGGCACTGTCAGTATTTTATTGATCGTTGCCACCATATACCTCATTGCGTTCACCCCTTTGAAAGAGTACATCCCCGGCTACGCAGATTTTAACACACGCCAGGTTTTGAGGGAACTGTCGCTCAGGGCTGATTCGCTGGAAAAGGATTTGCGTCAGAAAGACCTTTACATTCTAAATATCCGGAACATTGTTGAGGGCAAGGACCTGTATGAAGAGATCCCTGACACTGTAAGTGACCCGGCTGTTTTTTCTATTGATGAGTTACCCCGTTCAAGAGAGGATTCGTTGTTGAGGGCCGAAATGGAGCAGGCAGCATTGGTGGGCAACCAGGTTTGGGACATGGGAGAAACGCACAATACCCAGTATGGCAAGTTCATGTCTTTTTTTCCCCCGCTCACCGGCATGATCAGCAGCCATTATGATCCCGGGAGGGGCCATTTTGGTGTAGATGTGGTTGCCGATCATGATGAAGTGATCAAAGCCACGCTTGACGGAACCGTAATTATTTCAACATGGACAATAGAGACGGGTTACACCATTGGCATTCAGCACGCCAACAATATTGTTTCCATTTACAAACACAACAGCAGCCTGCTCAAGCAACAGGGTAGTTTTGTTGAAGCGGGTGAAGCCATAGCCATCATTGGGGACACCGGCTTGTATTCCACCGGCACCCATCTCCATTTTGAGTTATGGTTCAATGGCAATCCGGTGGACCCAACCGACTATATCTCTTTTCAATGAAGTTTCCCGGTCAGAAGAAAATAGCGATACTTGGGTCGACAGGTTCTATTGGGCAACAAGCACTGGAGGTCATAAAATGCAACAAAGCGCTCTTTTCCGCCTGCATCCTCACCGCCCAGGACAATGCCGGCTTGCTTATTGAACAGGCCATGGAACATCAGCCGCAGGCTGTGGTCATCGGGAACGCCGATCATGTTCAACAGGTACGCACTGCCCTGGCATCGTTTTCCACGAAGGTATATTCAGGACCGGCTGCCTTGAAAGATATTGTTGCATCAACGGATGTGGACCTTGTTATCCCGGCCATGGTGGGCATTGCAGGCCTTGAACCAACCATCAATGCGATCCGGCATAAGAAAGACATTGTACTTGCCAACAAGGAGTCGCTGGCGGTGGCGGGACATATTATCAACCCGATGGCCAGAGAGAATGATGTGGACATTCTTCCCGTCGATTCAGAGCACTCTGCGATATTTCAATGCCTGATGGGTGAACAGCAGAATCCGATCGAGAAAGTGTACCTGACTGCCAGTGGCGGCCCGTTCAGGGGAATGAGCAGGAAACAGCTGGCCGGTGTCAGCAAAGACCAGGCCTTGAAGCATCCCAACTGGGACATGGGACCCAAGGTTACCATCGATTCTGCCACCATGATGAACAAAGGCCTGGAGATAATGGAGGCAAAATGGCTTTTTAACCTGAAGGCAGAACAAATCAGCGTGGTTATTCATCCACAGTCCATCATCCACTCCATTGTCCGGTTTGAAGACGGTAGCATGAAAGCACAGCTGGGATTGCCCGACATGAAACAACCCATCCAGTTCGCCCTGGGTTACCCCAAGCGCATCCCATCAGACTTTCCCCGCTTCTGCTTCACAGATCATCCTCAGCTGACATTTGAAACCGTCGACACCAGCGTTTTTCAATGTCTTGACCTTGCCTATTCAGCAATGGAAAGGGGCGGAAACATCCCTTGTGTGATGAATGCCGCCAATGAAGCTGCCGTGTCAGCATTTCTGAACGACCGCATTTCATTCCTGCATATACCCGAAGTGATCGAACAGTGCATGGAGAAAGCACCATATGTCGACACTCCTGGGCTGGAGGAGATCATTCAGTGCGACAACATGGCACGCGAAATGGCAGAGCAAATAATCAAAACAATTCCCCGTTATAAGCGTTAGTCAATATGACCATCAACCATCTTTATCAAACAACGGACCCAACAATCAGCAAATAACCTGTTATAGTATGGAGATCATCATAAAAACAGCCCAGTTCCTGCTCAGTCTGTCCATTCTGATCATCATCCACGAATTTGGCCATTTTATTTTCGCACGCATGTTTGGCATCAGGGTGGAGAAGTTCTATCTCTTCTTCAACCCGGGGTTTTCTTTGTTTACGATCCGCAGGGGTGATACAACTTACGGCATGGGCTGGTTACCGCTTGGAGGCTATGTTAAGATCTCCGGGATGATCGATGAGTCTATGGATAAGGAGCAAATGAAACAACCACCCAAGCCATACGAGTTCCGGTCGAAGCCTGCCTGGCAGAGACTGCTTGTGATGGTAGGGGGTGTTTTTTTCAATGTGGTTCTGGCCGCATTGATCTATGTCTTCATGTTGTTTTTCACTGGTGATCAATACCTGCCGGTAGAGAACCTGAAATATGGCATTGAAGCAGAACCGCTGGGCAGGGAGATCGGGCTGGAATCCGGCGACCATATAGTGGCGCTCAACGATGAAGCGCCAAAGGACTGGATGTCATTGATAAGGAGTTTTGCCAGGGGGGAAGTGAAGGAGGTGAGTGTAAAAAGAAATGACAGCCTGATCGACCTGGCTGTCCCGGATGACTTTTTCGGAAAGCTGATTGCCGCCCGTGGCGAAGATTTTATCTCTGTGCGATTCCCTTTTATCGTCAGTGGGTTCATTGAAGGTTCTCCTGCCAGGGAAGCCGGCGTGGAGGTCGGCGACCATATCAGGGGTATTGGCGACCATGACACTTTCTATTTTTCAGAGTTTGCGCGTGTTATCGGCGACTATGCCGGCAAAGAAACCACGCTTACCGTCGGAAGGAATGACAAAACGGTGGAGCTGGAAATAAGCATTCCCGAAGAAGGCAGGATTGGGGCCTACATCAAAGATCCCATTGAACTATTTGATACGGAACGCAAGGAGTACTCGTTCCTGGCCTCTGTCCCGGCCGGGGCTGTCAGGGCATATACCACCACACGCGACTACTTCCGCGACCTCGGCCTGTTGTTCAGGCCCGAGGTCAGCGCCCGGGAAAGCCTGGGAGGTTTCATTACCATTGGTGGGATCTTCTCCCCCAGCTGGGACTGGGTGCACTTCTGGACGATGACAGCCTTTTTGTCCATCATCCTCGCTGTAATGAACATCCTGCCCATCCCCGCACTGGATGGCGGACATGTTATGTTCCTGCTGTATGAGATCATTGTTGGCAAAAAACCACCGGACAAATTCATGGAGTACGCCCAGATGGTGGGCATGCTGCTGCTGCTCTCCCTGATACTGCTGGTGAACCTCAATGACGTTTTGCGGTTGTTCAGATAACGTTCAACGATTGGTGCCGAACCGGCCGTTACGAATGCCCTTTGGGCCCCGGACGCTGACACGGGAAAAGAAAGTTGATGCGCAGGACTCGGTAGCAGCCTGTATTTTTTAAAGAATGTTCTATGCATGAGACCTTCCAAACAACAATACTGGGTTCATCTGCGGCAACACCCACTTCATTGCGATACACCACGGCACAGGTGCTGCAGGTTCACAACAAGCGTTTTTTGCTCGATTGTGGCGAGGGAACCCAGATGCAACTGCGACGGTTCAGGATCCCCTTGATGAAGATCAACCACATCTTTATCAGCCACATGCATGGTGACCATTACCTGGGCCTCCCCGGATTGCTCTTTACCTATCACTTGCTTGGGAGGGAAAAGGAAATGCATGTCTATGCCCCGCCGGGAATGGAAGAGATCATTGAACTTCAATACCGGATAGCGCAATTGAAACCATCCTTTTCGGTCTGTTACCACGAACTGCTCGATGGCGGCCAGGTAGTGTATACAGATGACAGGCTGTCTGTTGAGACCATGGCCATGGACCATCGTATCCCTGCTTTTGGTTTCATTTTCAGGGAAAAGCAAGGCAAGCGCAACATCAAAAAGGCAAGCATTGCCAAATACAATATTCCCCTTGAACAGATGCCTGACATCAAAGAGGGCCGTGACCTGGTTACAGCCGATGGCCGGATCATCCCAAACAAGGAAGTTACGAAAGGTTCGCCACTGCCACGCAGTTACGCCTTTTGTTCAGACACGGCCTATACCGAGCAATTCCTCGACCAGATCAAGGGGGTAGATATGCTCTATCACGAAGCCACATTCCTGCATGACAAGGCCGACATCGCCAGGCAAAAAACCCACAGCACCACGATTGAAGCCGCCACCCTGGCAAAAAAAGCGGGTGCGGGGAAGCTGATTCTCGGCCATTACTCGGCCAGGTATAAGGAGTTGGAAGCATTCAGGGAAGAGGCCGCCAAAGTATTCCCAAACACGTTCGTAGCAAAAGAGGGCGATGTGTTTGCTGTGATCCGATCAAAACATAATACCCGGTAAAGGAACAGGAAAGCCGGATGCGATCATCAGAAGAACAGCTTGAGTAAAGCGGCAGGCACCTTTCGCATACGGGGGGAAATGATCCTGTAGTGCCGCAACAAATGGGAAATCTCCGAAACCTCATGCCTCTTGCCGGGCAACTCTTTTTCGATCAGTTGCCAGGAGGGGGACAATCCACTGCCGGAAAAAGCGGCCGACATGATCACACCGTTTTTAACCTTTAGCTCCAGGCCAATATCACCCTTCTGAAAAAACGTACGCCCTATAAAGGCATAGGCCGGCGAATACCCATAATTCCATTCCCATCGGTTATATTTGTTTGCTACGAGAGAATACACGGCATGGATGTCTTTGCTGCCCACAACATATTCGTTGACGATGCCAAAATACGTTTTTAAATAAGCGTTAAGCATTTGCATAAACTGATCAAACGGCGGCGGGTCTTTAATAAAGTCGGCAATATTCGCCACCTTGCCCCTCACCGACTGTACGCCCCTGTCTTTGTAACGGTCCGGTTCAATCCGGATGGCCTCTTCAAGGAGGCCCAGATCGGCCTGGTAAAGAAGGGTGCCATGATGCAACACCCTATCCTTAAACACATGTTCTGCATTGCCTGAAATTTTCCTGCCGTTCACCCGGATATCGTTCTTTCCTTCAAATTTAGCAGGGACCCCAAGCGTATTCAAAAAATCAATTACCGGAGCGGTATATTTTCTGAAGTCGATCATTTTGCCTGTTTCCCCTTGTTGGATAAAGGTAAAATTCAGGTTCCCGGGGCCATGAAACACAGTCCCGCCGCCTGTAAGACGCCTGACAACAGGAATGTTCCGGGCGTAGACATACGGGAAATTAATCTCCGCCAGGGCATTTTGATGTTTGCCCAGTATAATGGAAGGCTTTGAACACCAAAGCATGACCGAGTCATCCCGAATTTGTTTCAGGAGATATTCTTCAAGGGCAATATTGAAATAGGGGTCCCTCCGGGAATTCTTTACCAGGTTCATGATCGTTCTTGAAGATTGTCCAGCCGGTGTTTTATTTTACGAAGGATATAGGTATCGATGAGCTTGTCCTGCAACTTTTTCAACACCTCAATGTCTGTAATATTTTCCAAGGCACGCTTGCGCACATCAAAGTCTTCATCCTTTAAAATTATGCTGCACAATATCCCGGCATCAACGATCCTGGCCACCGCCTGCCCCCTGACATAATAATCTGCATCGTACTGTGCAACATCGTTAATGACCAGCGGGTCGTCAACCAGCTGCACCGCCAGGGCCCTCACGTAATAATCACTGTCATTTCGTACTATTTCGGTCAGGATACTCTGGTCAGTAATCTTTTTCAATGCATATGAACGGATATTGAAATCGCTGCTGCTGCGAGCAATCTTCGCCAACATCTCCTGGTCGGTGATCTCCCGGACGATTGCTGATTTAATGTCACGGTCGGTCAGGTCCTCCAGCAAGCAAATCAGCACTTTATTATCCCGGATCTTGTTCAACGCATCTTTACAGATACAGTAATCGTATTGACTATTCAAAATTATACGGATCAGCACCTTGTGATCTTTTATCTTTTTTATTGCAGCCAGCCGGACATCATAATCCGTATCGTTGCATGCAACATTTTGAAGGATCACGGGGTCGTCAATTTTTTCAACAGCCCTTTGTCGTACTTTGCAATTGGGGTCATCCCGGGCCACCCTGGCGAGTATTTTTTGATCATCAATCTTTTTGATGGCCTCCAGTCGGTCCAGGCATGCGGATGCATGGAAAACCAAAACTTCGGGGGACTGTTCCGGTTTGCGACCACCTGTCGAAGCCTGATTGTCCGAGTTGCCCATAATGTTCCGTAAGGTATATGTGACCAGAGCCCATTCACCAGCCTGCCATTTCAATACAACAAATTTAAGAAAAAGCCTTTACCTGATGATTTAAAACCCAAAAAGTCATGGTGCAGATTCACATGCGAGGGTTTTTTTTTAACTTTGTCAGGTTTTTTCCGAATCTGTATAAAACTTGTCATGGACAATCTTCCCAAACAATATTCACCCGGGGGCACAGAGAGTAAATGGTACAAAGAATGGATCGAAAAGGGTTATTTCAGGTCCGTTCCTGACGAACGTGTCCCTTATTCGATGGTTATCCCGCCGCCCAATGTCACCGGTGTGCTGCACATGGGGCATATGCTGAACAATACCATTCAGGATGTGCTGGTACGTCGTGCCCGGATGTTGGGTTACAATACCTGCTGGCTTCCAGGCACAGACCATGCTTCAATTGCCACAGAGGCCAAGGTGGTCAACAAGCTGAAAGGTGAGGGGATTGATAAAAAGAAGCTGAGCCGGGAAGATTTTATGCGCCATGCGTGGGAATGGAAAGAGAAGCACGGGGGCATCATCCTGGAGCAGTTGAAAAAGCTGGGGGCATCGTGCGACTGGGAGCGGACTCGTTTTACCATGGACAAGGTTCTCTCCGATTCTGTGATCCGTGTTTTCATTGAGCTTTACCAGAAAGGGCTTATATACAGGGGTGTACGCATGGTCAACTGGGATCCCAGGGCCCTTACCGCCCTTTCAGACGAAGAAGTGGTGCACAAGGAGGTTCAATCCAAGTTTTATTATCTCCGCTACCGGGTACAGGATAGTGATGAGTATGTGACCATAGCCACGACGCGTCCCGAGACCATATTGGGCGATACTGCCATTTGTATCCATCCTGAGGATCCGCGTTACAAGCATCTGCTTGGGAAAAGAGCGCTGGTGCCGCTGATCAACCGTCCCATTCCCTTCATCCAGGATGATTATGTTGACAGGGAGTTCGGTACAGGTGCCCTGAAGGTCACACCTGCCCATGATATCAACGACTACAACCTGGGAATCAAGCACAACCTGCCATCCATCGATATTTTTAATGATGACGGCACCCTGAATGAAAAGGCGGAGATCCATATCGGGGAAGACCGTTTTGTTGCGAGGGAGAAGATCAGTCGTGAATTGAAGGAGCAGGGTCATCTGTTCAGGGTGGAGGAGATCACCAACAGCATTGGGTTTTCGGAGCGGACCGACGAAGTGATAGAACCCAAGTTGTCGTTGCAATGGTTCCTTAAGATGGAAGCCCTTGCAAAACCGGCTTTGGATGCAGTGATGGATGACAGCATCCGGTTCCATCCCCCCAAGTTCAAAAACATCTATAAACACTGGATGGAGAATGTACGCGACTGGTGTATCAGCAGGCAGTTGTGGTGGGGTCACCGCATCCCTGCTTACTATTTGCCTAACGGCCAATATGTTGTAGCCCTCAGCCGTGAGGATGCACTCATCCGGGCCAGGGAAAAATATGGTACAGAGATAAGCGATGATGATCTCAGGCAAGACGAAGATGTCCTCGACACCTGGTTTTCATCATGGCTTTGGCCCATCTCGGTCTTTGACGGCATCAATAAGCCTGACAATCCGGAGATCCGCTACTACTACCCTACCAACGACCTGGTTACTGCGCCGGAGATCCTGTTTTTCTGGGTTGCCCGGATGATCATGGCAGGATTGGAGTTCCGGAATGAGGTTCCCTTCAGGAATGTTTATCTTCATGGGATCGTACGTGACAAGCAAGGCAGGAAGATGTCCAAGTCACTGGGCAACTCGCCTGACCCGATTGAGTTGATGGACAAATACGGGGCCGACGGTGTGCGGGTGGGCATGCTGCTTTGTTCACCGGCAGGGAACGACCTTTTGTTTGACGAGTCGCTGTGTGAACAGGGACGCAATTTTTGCAACAAGATATGGAATGCATTCAGGCTGACACAAACCTGGGAGACAGACCATGACCTTGGCCAGTCGATAGAGGCAAACACCGCCATCCATTGGTTTGAGGCAAACCTGAACAGGACGCTGGAAATCGTGGCAGACCATTTTGCCAGGTTCCGCATTGCCGATGCCCTGATGACTGTTTACCGGCTGATATGGGAAGATTTTTGCTCGTGGTACCTCGAAATGGTTAAGCCTGCATACCAGAAACCACTGGATGTTGCAACATACAATACCACCATTGATTTCCTGAATAAATTGTTGCGGCTGCTTCACGCTTTCATGCCCTTCATCTCGGAAGAGATCTATCAGCGGATCAGGGGGGAAAGGGACGAAGAGAGCATCACCATCGCGTCAATGCCGGAAGCGGCAAATTATGACCAGGGCATGATCGACAAATTCAACTTTGCCCGCCAGGTGATCATGGCCATCCGCAACCTGCGCCAGGAAAAAAACATTTCGCCAAAACACCCCCTCACCCTGTTCATCAAAAAGAACAATGATGAATCGCCCGACATGACCTTTGATGGCATTGTGAAAAAGTTATGCAATATCGACCACCTTGACTATGTAACGGCCAAACCCGCGGGCACCCACTCCATCATTGTGAAAGCAACAGAATTGCTCATCCCGCTGGATCAGCATGTCAACAAAGAGGAGGAGATCAAGGGCCTGGAGGCCGAACTGGAATACCAGGAGGGTTTTTTGCAGAGCATAGAGAAGAAGCTTTCCAATGAAAAGTTTGTAAACAATGCACCCGAAAAGGTTGTGGCCATGGAAAACAAAAAACGCAATGATGCCCGTGCAAAGATCAGTGTGCTCAGGGATCAGCTGAAGAGCCTGCGCAAGGTTTGACATGCCATCCTATTGATCACAGAATCACCTGTCTTTTTGGTTGATGTAGATATTGACAGTGCCAATGGCATCCAGAACATCAATGACGCCATCCTGGTTCACATCGGCATTCTCAAAGCAGAATGGATCGGGTGCGTTGCCAAGGAAATAATCCATGATAGTGATCACGTCCAATACATCAACCACCCCATCAATGTTTGCATCTCCCGGAAGTGAGCCCGGGATATGTCCTTGCACAAATACCGCGTCAATGTTGGTGTCTCCGGTTATTGAAACTGTCGCCTTCGCTTCATCAGAATAAAAAACTTCATTCACATTCCATTGCTCAAACTCCCAGGATTCGAAAGGGATTGCGTGGAGAAACACATTTGCTCCCTGGTTAAACAGCTGCATGCCTTCAAAAGGCAGTATCTCCCCTTCCCCTTCTCTGCCGATCGCCACTGTCCAGGTCTGTCCTGCAACCTCATCACCGAGGGCCACATTCAGGTGGGTGGTCTGGTGGTTGATCACAGACACCCCGTCAATGTCGAGCGTGGGGTAGCCGTTGGACAAAAAACGCATATCATAAATGCCCTCCAGGAGTGGCCTGTTATAATTTCCATGAGGCATGGAGGTGTGCACCTCCGAATTGTTGTCATCATGGTCGGGGATCAGGATTTCAGCAAACAAAGGGGTCCCGTTTTCATTGTCATAGACAAGCCCATGCACCCCATAGGTTGCTTGCCGGATATAATTGATCAGCGAACGGTAATTGTATTCCCAGTGATCTGGCAACAGGGCGGGGTTCAGCAGCTTCTGGTTGCTCAGTTCCAGGGTGAACTCCCTGCAGCTTTTATAGTAATTCAGATAATCCTGGCGACTCCCGTAAATGACGTACCAGTCGCCACCATGTGTCACCCCGTCGCCCATGCCTGTCATGTATCCGTCAGGGCTATAGACGTGTGCCGTATCCACATACTCATACATCACAAACTCCCACCAGTCGTGGTCGGCATGTTTATTTTGCGATGATGTCCAGCTGTCAAAGGGAAAGTTCACCAGCTCGATGCCTCCATGCATATTGGCCGACATGATGAAGTTCATGGTGTCGGTAAAACTGATCATGGCGGTGGTTTCCGGCTGCTGGGCATGCCAGGGGTCGTTCACGGGGTTGGGATAGTTGCGGTTCAGGTCAACGCCATTGGCATTGCCACGGGTAGCCCCCGACACAGTTGAATTATCGTCGGTGTATGTCCCATCAGGATTTTCATTGGGACAAATCCATAGTTCCACATTGTCCATCAGTTCGGTGATCGCTTCATCTTGACCGTAATTGGTGACCAGGTGGTGAATCAGGCGTAACGACAGCACAAAACCAGCTGTCTCATCACCATGCATGGTGGAGGTGTACATAAATTGCGGTACAGACCTTTTGGTTTCTACCTGTGGAGAAATCTTGGCAAACAATAGGTCGCGGCCCATCACTGTCTGTCCGATGTTCACAATTTCGACCAGATCAGGAAAGTCTTGCTCAAAACCGTACATCAGCGCAACATAGGCCTCATAGGTTGGATAAAAATCCCAGCTGTCAGTCAAGTCTTTGCTTTTCAAGTCCCCGCGCGACAACATGTTCAGATCAAAGTCCACCTCGCCCGGATGATCCAGAACGGTATACGGGATATCCATCTTCAGGAACAGCGAAAATCCACGGGAATCTGCATAGGCAAAGATGCTGTCGGCAACCACCCTGTCAATGGAGACCGTATTGGTCAGTTCCGCGAATCGTTCTCTTTCAGGTTTAATAAAAGTGAAGTACACCTCCCCTTTCTCTGCAAGGTATTCACTTGCGGTCCTTCCGGTGGCCAGTTCCTGTGCGGTGCCATGCAGGATGGGGAACACAAACAGGATGTAGGCGAACAGTTTAATTATATTATTCAGATTCAATAGCTTGCAACACAACATTGGCACGAAAGGTTGTTATATTCTTATTTGCCGGGATCTGTCATTTCTTCCAACAGATTTTTCATATGATGGTTCAATGCTTTGTTCACCGTCACCAGGGGGAGTCTCAGAACGTTATTGCACAGTCCTTTCATCCCAAGTATTGCCTTTACTCCGGCAGGGCTTCCGTCGGCATAGATTGCCTGGACCACATCCAGCAGCTTGAGGTGGATCTTCCGTGCCTCTGCAAACCTGTTTTCCAGGCACAGGCTGACCATTTTGGAAAATTCTGCTGGAAAGGCATTGGCAATGACAGATATCACCCCATCGCCACCGAGAGCCATGAAAGGCAGTGTCAGTTCATCGTTGCCGGAAATCACCAGGAAGTCGCCGGGCTTGTCTTTAATAATCCTGGCACACTGTTCGAGGTCCTTCGAGGCTTCTTTTACGGCAATCACATTGGGGACGTCAGAGGCGATCCTCAGGGTGGTTTCTGAGTCTAGATTTGAACTGGTTCGTCCCGGCACGTTGTAAATGATGACAGGCACCGGACATACGCTGCCGATTTCCTTGTAATGGTTCAAAATACCCCTGGGTTGGGGTTTATTATAGTAAGGGCTTACAGACAGTATGGCGTCGATACCGTCGAAAGAGATCTGCTGAATGGTATTCGTGATCTCCCGGGTATTGTTCCCCCCGATGCCAACCACCACCGGAAGACGGTCCCCGACAATCTCAGTGGCAAAATTGATCACTGCATTTTTTTCGTCCGGACTCAGGGTGACAGCCTCACCTGTCGTACCCAGGAAAACAATATAGTTGACCCCGCCGGTGATCTGGAATTCAATGAGTTTTGCAAAAGACTTGAAATCAACGTTGCCTTCTTTATAGAAGGGGGTGACAATGGCTGTCCCCGTGCCTTTGAATTGGTTAATCATTTTCAGCTGGTGTTTTGATCATTTTTAGATAATGAATGGCATGCTTTGCCAGTTCATCGGCTGTACATTGCTCGTTCACGTTTAGGATCAGGTCATAGATGTCGAGAAACTCAGGATGATGCGCCCCCACCTTGTACAATGCCGTTGACAGCGCTGCAAGGTATTTCATTTGAAGTGCTTCAGATGAAGAAAGGTCAATCAGAATATCGACTTCCCTGGCAACAAGATCTTGCAGAGGCACAGGCCCTGGGCGCATTGTCCATGCAAAGTCATTCTTTTGACAATGGATCACCGACGGTGATGGTTTTACTTTATCAGGGATCACCTTGTCGTGAAAAAAGACCACGGCATCAACAGTTTTTCCGTCTGTTTGCAACTGATCAATGAGGCGGTTCAAAAACTGCGGCGGGCCATCCGGCAGGCCATCCGCCAAAAGGGCGAAAGCCCGGGCACCATCATAACCGACGACCCTTCGCCGCCGTTTATGCTTCCTCATGGCTCGGCGCAACAGGAACAGCCTGATTTTATATCTTATTTTCCTTGTAAGACCCACGATCATTCATTGCTTTTTGCCTCCTTATTGACGGAAGCGGTTGGCTGCAGATCAACGCATGGCATTGCTGGGTGAGTGGTCACCTTTTCTTCCATGCCCGGGTGATCTCACCGATATAGAACCTGTGGTAATCCTTTGATGGATAAATCTTTTCCACTTCAAAAACCTGAAAGAACGCAGGGTCTATGTCGTCAAAATAGATTTTCCGGCATTCCAGCAAAAGTTTTGCTTCCCTGAATCCGACCGCGCCATTCGGGGTTTGCAGGGCAGTCAATCCGTCAATAGTCATTTTGTTCAGGTCACGGCCGGACGTGGTGCCACAAAGGTTCAGAAGGTCTTTGTGTTGTTCGCCAAAGAAAGAAACCGAAAAATATGGCTGTTTTTCGATAAATTCATACGTATACCTTTGGGGACGGATAAAGGTAATGATGACCGGTTTGCGCCATAAAACGCCCGCAGTGCCCCAGCTTGCTGTCATCATGTTGTAGTGGTCCATTGTGCCGCCTGATATGAGCATCCAGTCTTTCCCTATCAATTGAAAGATGTTTTCCTGAATATCTTCTGTGCCGATCGTTTGAAATATATCCTCCATGGTTTAAGAAATTCGGGGTGGTTAAATCATGCGCAATTTACAAAAAAAGGACGAACCGGAAACGTTGCGATCGGATCAATATAGCTGGTGAGCCAACAAGCCATTAAATTACAATTCCTTACATTTGCATTCATGCAGCCAAACCAATGAACGCCATGAACATTACGATACTTGGCACCGGGACATCACAGGGGGTTCCCGTGGTGGGATGCCCGTGCAGGGTATGCCAGAGCATTGATCCATTCGATAAGCGGTTACGGGCGGCAGTACTCATTTGCTGTGATGATACATCCGTCGTCATTGATGCGGGACCCGATTTCCGTCAACAGATGTTGCGTGCACGGGTAAAGAGGCTGGATGCGGTAGTGATCACGCACAACCACAAAGATCATACCGGCGGCCTGGATGATGTCAGAGCGTTTAACTGGATCCAGAAGGAGCCGATGGACATATATGGCAGCGACGCCGTATTGGATACCGTCAGAAATGATTTTTCCTATGCTTTTGCCGACAGGAAATACCCAGGCGTTCCCGACATGAAATTACATGCCATTGACGGCACTCCCTTCACCATCGGAACAATAAAGCTAATACCGATCAATGCCATGCATCACCAAATGCCGGTCTTCGGATTTCGCACCGGTGGTTTTTCCTATCTAACAGATGCAAATTATATTGCCGAAGAAGAGTTAAACAAGATGAAAGAATCTCGAGTTGTGGTTATCAATGCTTTAAGGAAAGAAAAGCATGTTTCACATTTCAACCTTCGCGAAGCCATCGACATCTTGCAATACCTTGCGCCCGACAAAGGGTATATTACGCATATAAGCCACCAGATGGGGTTACGGTCGGAACTGGAAAAGGACTTGCCTGAGAATATTTCCCTTGCCCATGATGGGCTTACAATAAGTTTATAGCAGGGGCCTGTTCATTCAGAACCTGAGGCCATATCCAAGCCCCCACTCCACGTATTCAGCCCGGCCGGAATGGGCTTTTAATGCCATGTGGCCGGTAAGTCCTGAGTTTGTAAGGTAGCGAAGTCCGACACGTTTATAAATTGAATTCAGCGGATCATAACCATAGTACAGATAGGTGCCAAGGTTCAACATTACAGCAAGGCGATTGAGCACGATATCGCACGAAGCAAATCCTCCCAGCCTGGAATAGTCTGTATAGCCGGTTTGCTCTTTCATTTTCCTTATCTGCTCTTTGGCCCGGTCATCATAGAAAAGGTCGATGCCGACACCCCAGCGTGTCCTGAAGCCCTTGTTGATGGTATGATTGAAAGACAGTGTCCAGGCCATGTATATCGGATCATCGATGTAGCGCTGCATGGAACCCATGGAGAAGGTAGTAAACAGGATTTGCTTTTCGGCCTGTTTCTGCTGAATACCAGTGTCCGGAACGATGTTGCCTGCCTGGTCATTTCCAAACCTGTAGCGCAAGCCGACATTCACATCAAAAATGTTCAGACCCCTGTTCGGTTTTTTATATGCTCCATTTGAAAAATGGGTAAAGGAAACGCCCGGGGAGAGCCGGATATTATCGCCCAGGTGATACATCCGGGAATAGTTGATGTTAAAATGGACGTTCCACGGGGAGCCGATGAACCTGTTTTCGGGATTCTGATCTGGGTCATAGTATAAATTGAAATGTGCCAGTCCCAGTGAGAACTTGAGGTTGCTTTCACTAATGAATCGCTTGCCCAGCGGAAATTCCATGAACAAAAACCCTGACCTTACCTGTCCGAGGACATCGGGATTGCCCAGATCGGAATAATAGAAGCCGAATCCATAAGTGGGGAGGTTATACAGGTGATGCCAATCCAGTGCCCCGGAGGTTTTCCATCCCAGTTGCATTTCGTAGGAGGTTGCCGGGTTTGCGGCGTGCAGTTTCAAAGCCGGTCGGTGAGGCCATATATATTGATAATGATACTGTAAGGTAAAATACCGGTATTGATGGTTCCCTTCTGCAAAAACCTGGCCGGAAGAGAATAACAATGCATACGATAAAAAGATAAACTTCAGATATCGCATCCGGTTTTCACATTGGTTGTTCATTGTCTTAGTAAAAAAACCTGACTGTCATCAGAACAAAAATAATATTTTGATTCAAGATAGTCATTTAAAATCCCATTCCGGGGCCAAAACCTTTAAATAAAAAAGGGACTTAGGCTTCATTCTGTTATTGATTTTCCCGGTTTATCCTGACCCTTTTAAGGACAAGATGGTTTAACGGGTTGTTGCCCATGTTTTCCACATGGTTATGCACAAAACGCATCGACTGGTCGTAAAAGAGGAACACTTTTGGGGCTTCCGCGACGATGATACTATCCATTTGGTGATACAAAGAGTAGCGCAGGCTGTCGTTGGATTCTGACAATGCTTTTTCATAGAGCCTGTCAAATGTTTTATTTTGGAAGTGGGTATAATTGGGGCCGGCAGGAGATTTGTTTTTGCTGTGGAAGAGGGCGAGATAGTTTTCGGCGTCAGGGTAATCGGCGATCCAGGAGCCTCTGAAAAACGGTGCTTCTGCATTGGCCATCATTTCTCTTAGCGTGGCTGGGGGCATCACATCGACTTCAAGGGGGATGCCGAGTCGTGCAAGTTCAAACTGGACATATTGTGCGATATCCTGATATGCCTGGTTGGTATGCAGGGTAATGACCGGCATTCCTTGTCCGTCCGGGTAACCTGCTTCTGCGAGCAATTGCCGGGCTTTATCAGGGTCATAGTGGTATCCTCCCTCGTTTTGGGTGAAGCCGGGCATTCCGAGGGGCACGAACCCGGAATGGGCCGGAGTACCTATATTGTTGCGCATAAAGGTGAGCATTTTTTCCCTGTCGAATCCATGGTTGATGGCTTGTCTTACTTTGCGGTGACGCAGGGGCCAGTCTTCGGGCAGATGGTTGTCGGATACCAGCATACCCAGGTATTCCGAATTAAGGAAAGGCATGGTGATCATCTTCAGGTCATCCTTGTACCGCCCTTGCAGATCGCCCGCCGGTGTCAGCAATTCATCCTGGTAGCTGGGATCCACCCTCGTCAGCAGGTCAACATTCCCTTTGATAAACTCGAGGAAGGCTGACTGCCTGTCGACGATAAAGCTGATAGAAACAGCATCGAGATAGGGCAGTCTTTCTTTGCCGTCAAATTCAAAGTAATGTTTATTTTTCCGGTATACCAGTTTGACACCCTCCTTCCAGTAGGCAAATTGAAATGGTCCTGTCCCGACCGGATTTCGGCGAAACCCACGGTCATATTTTTCCACTGCTTCATGTGGCACCACGGCACAATACTGCATACTAAGCAGTCCAGGCATGGGCGGGAAGGCTTGCTGCAGCTGTACAACAAATGTGGTATCGTTGGGGGCGGATAATTTCAGTGAGCCATCTTCGCGTCGTGCCACCCGGTTCATCACCCATGCACCAGGTGCATTCAGTTCAGGATCCACCAGCCGTGAAAGGCTGTAAACAAAATCGCCGGCCACCACCCTCCTTCCCTTGCCATCGGGGAAACAGGGGTTGTCATGAAAAACCACGTCATCACGGAGAAAAAAGGTATAGGTCAGGCCGTCATCCGACACTTTCCAGGATCTGGCGACCGCTGGCCTGACATTCAGCTCTTCATCGAGTTCGACGAGGCTGTTGTAGAGTTGCGTCACCCCCCATATGTTGGCCTGATTGCGTGCAAATGCCGGATCGAGGGAGGTGATGTTCTGGTCCTCATTATACCGCAAAACGGTAAGGTCTTCCATATCAGGCAACCCTGTCCCACATGCCCCAAGAGCAAGGAGAAAGAGCCAGGCAGCAGCCCATCGCCATAAGCAAGCAATACGGTTTTCAGGCATGGCAATTGTTGTCGTTTGCATCTTTGCGGGCCCAGCCCGCAGCGTGTTCACCCATCATGGCTGGGATCACACTTTCGTAAAGGGCATTCAGTCCGGCAACAGACCCGTAACTTTCCTCATCTATGATTGCCTGATCGCCACACACTTCGCCAAGCAAAGAGAAGCCTGTTTCAGCCTGTGCAAGCACCTCGGCAAGTTTTTCTTCATTGCCGGGTTTTACCGATACCACCACCCGGCTCTGCGACTCGCCAAACAGGAATGCATCTTTACGGACCGTCTGATCAGTATGTACGCGAAAGCCCAATAACCGGACCTTTGCCGATTCAAACAAACCCACAAACAGGCCCCCGTCCGATACATCGTGTGCTGAACAAAGGACCCTTTTTTCAATCAGCTTTCTGATCGCCTGTTGTAGCCGGCACTCCTCATTCAAATCAAAATAAGGCGGGGGTGAAAGTTTTATCCCGTGATAATTGTACAAATATTCTGAACTATTGATATCGTTGCGCGAGCGACCGATGAGGTAGATCAGGTCGCCTTCATTCTGAAACCCAATGCCGGTCATCAGCTGCTTATCTTTCATCACACCCAGCATGCCAATAACGGGTGTCGGGAAAACCGGTTCGGTTTTACCGGAGGTGCTCGCCTGGTTGTAAAAGCTCACATTGCCCCCTGTAACCGGTGTATTGAGCGCATTGCATGCTTTCGACATCCCTTTGATTGCCCCAACGAACTGCCAGTATACCTCGGGATTGTAGGGATTGCCGAAGTTCAGGCAGTTGGTAATGGCCAGGGGTTCTCCCCCGCTGCACACAATGTTGCGTGCACTTTCCGATACCGCAATGGCAGCCCCCACCTCGGGGTCGGCATACACATAGCGTGGATTGCAATCTACCGTGAGTGCCAGCGCTTTTTTGGTCCCTTTAAGGTTTACCACGCCGGCATCGGCAGGATTGTTGACTGCCATGTTTTTTGTTCCGACCATGCTGTCATACTGATCGATCACCCACCTTTTGGAAGCAATATTGGGGACACCGAGAAGGTATCGGGCCACGGAAGGCAAATCGTCAGGGATCTGAACCTGGTCGATGCTGAAAGCATCTTTTTGCCTGAAACATGAGGGTTCTCTGTATTGACGTTCATACACAGGGGCTCCGCCACCCAGGACAAGCGAGCCGGCCGGTACTTCAGCCACCAGCTCACCATTGAAATAATATCTCAGGATATCCCCTTCCGTCACTTCTCCAATCCGGACACAATGGAGGTCCCATTTTTCAAAAACAGCCTTAACCTCTGCTTCCCTGCCTTTTTTCGCCACCACGAGCATGCGTTCCTGTGATTCACTGAGGAGTATTTCAAAAGGACGCATCCCTTTTTGTCGCATGGGCACCCTGTCGAGGCAGATGTTCATGCCGTGGCTGCCTTTGGCCGACATTTCTGAAGTAGAGCAAGTGATCCCTGCAGCGCCCATATCCTGCATCCCGACAACCGCCCCGGTCTTGATCACCTCGAGGGTGGCCTCCAGCAGGAGTTTTTCCTGGAAAGGGTCTCCCACCTGCACCGCGGGTATCTTGTCGGCGGATGCTTCGGAAATGTCTTCAGAGGCGAAGGTCGCACCATGTATTCCGTCCTTTCCCGTTGACGAACCCACGATAAATACCGGGTTTCCCTTGCCATACGATATGGCGGATATAGTATTGCCCTTTTTGACCACCCCCACCGACATGGCATTCACCAATGGGTTGGTGGTATAGCAGTCATCAAAGAAGACCTCACCCCCTACAACAGGTACGCCAAAAGCATTTCCATAGTCACCGATGCCTTTCACCACACCTTTCATCAGCCACTTGGTACGCTCCAGCCGGGGATTGCCAAAGCGCAATGAGTTCAGCTGTGCGATGGGCCTGGCCCCCATGGTGAATATATCGCGATTGATGCCACCCACACCGGTTGCAGCACCCTGATAAGGTTCGAGGGCCGAAGGATGATTGTGCGACTCGATCTTAAATGCACAAGCAAGACCTTCTCCAAGATCTACCAGGCCTGCATTCTCATCCCCTGCTTCTGCCAAAAGGTGCTTCCCCTTCCGGGGAAGGGTCTTTAACCATTTGATGGAGTTTTTATATGAACAGTGTTCTGACCACATCACCGAATATATGCTAAGCTCCGTAAAATTTGGCTTTCTCCCCAACATTTCAATGATCTTTTCGTACTCCTCCTCCAATAAGCCTAGTTCCTTAGCCTTTTCGAGATTTGCAGGTTGTGAATATATCGACTTATTCATATAGATATACTGTTTAGTACATAAACCGCCTGACAAAAATACGCAACAAAGGCGTGTCCGGGAAACAATTCTTTGGATATTCAATGAATTATTTACAGGGGACTAACCTTCGCGGTGAATGAAGGCAAAGGTGTCCGCAGATCAGTGTTCGGCAAGGGGCAGCACCTTGGTGCGAATTAAATGGAGGAATTTGTCGTGTTCCTCATGATGCGGCCGGTGGGCAGAGTGTTCAAACCAGAAAAGTTCTTTTCCCGCCGGGGCTTTCAGCTTATCAAAATAATCTGCTGCGAGCTTTGAAGACACAATGATGTCGTGTCTGCCAAGCAGGAAAAACACGGGCACTTCGATCCGTGGTGCCTTAATGGTTAAATCAATGTGCATCAGATCATCCCATAATTCTTCGGCTGAAAAATAAGGCATCAATAGCATGTTCAGCCTATCGAGAACCCCATATTCAGGGGCTGAAAGCGTGTTCACTACGTAATCAAAATCGATATACCTTCCTGAGCGCTCAGCTTTTTTGACAACACCGCCATAATAATATACCCATCGCCGCAATTGCAAAGCATCCCTCAACGTATATCTCTCCGGAATGGTATCTACACGTTCAAGATCCCTTAAAGCACGTCTGTTGATATCTTCGAGGGCATTCTCCAGGACAAAGTCATAGTTGAACCGTTCGTTCTGAAAGGGGTTGACACTTTGCCCTGTAGAAACGTAAGCGCAGAGCATTTCAGGATACCGTGCAGCAAAGAGGGCCCCCACGATACTTCCCCACGAGTGTCCCCAAATAAACACTTTTTCTGCATCCAGCAATTCTTTCACCAGGGATACCACCTCGCGGGTGTCATCCACAAAATCATCAACCGTCATCGACTCATTCCTGAGCCGCCAGCTAAAAGATCCTCCTGTGCCTCGTTGTTCCCAGTATACCATGGTAAAGTCTTCCTCCATGCGCTGCATTGTTTTGGTTGCCTGATCAACGGGGAACATCGGGAAGCCAGGCCCCCCGTGCAGGAAAAGCATCACAGGATTGCTTTTGTCTTGTCCCCGGATCATTACAGACTGACGTATACCACCAATTTTCACACGCTGATAATAGTATATGCCTTCATCGCTGATCATGGCAGCGCGGTAGGCCTGGCATGAATGCAATCCGAAAAACAAAATAATCGATAACGGCCAAAATATTTGTCTCAAAATATCTGTTTTTACTAAAACCGGTCAATGTATAGAATACGATGCGCCGGGGAATTAATTGTCAGGGTTAAGAAATATTCACTGTAAAAAAGGTCACACCCGGCCGGGAACAAATGAACCTTGCAGATGCATGGCAAAGCACCCGGACACTTATAAAACACCGGAGATGTCGATGGATGCATAATCAGTCAGTACCCCGGGGCGCAGGCATTGGGACTCATTCCGTGCCTGGTGAGCCTGCATATGGCAGATAAATTCCGTTGTACCGTAAATATCGATCGTTCATTAATTTGTATCTTTGCCATAACATGACAGGAACAGGCTTCACTGACATGAACCGGGTCAAGACTGTAAATGGTACCACAGACGGCTGATCATCGCATGGCTGGCTCCATGTGACCGAAATATATAAATGAGGATGATCGCATGAAAAAACTGCACAAGCTGGTTATTACCTCTTACGTTGGTCCATTTGTTGTGACCTTTTTCATTGCTTTGTTCATCCTGCTGATGCAGTTTCTGTGGAAATACATTGATGACCTGGTTGGCAAGGGGCTTGAGTGGTATGTGATCGGAGAATTGTTGTTCTATTTTTCGGCAACTTTTGTTCCTTTGGCATTGCCTCTGGCGGTACTTCTCTCCTCGATAATGACCATGGGCAAGATGGGTGAACATTATGAGCTGGTGGCTTTCAAATCGGCCGGCATTTCCATACGGCGTATCATGTGGCCCATCGTGATGATATCTTTTGTGCTGGCATTCGCTGCCTTTTTCTTTTCCAACAACGTGCTGCCTGTTGCCAACCTGAAAAGTTTATCCTTGCTTTACGATATCCGTCAACAGCGGCCTGCTTTTAACATCACAGAAGGCATATACTATCATGGCATTGATAATTTTGTGATCCGGGTGGATGAAAAAGACAATGGCGGGCACATATTGCGGGGTGTTAAGATATATGATCACAGTGAAAGAAGGGGCAACACCAGTTTAACCCTTGCCGAATGGGGCACCATGGCATTCACGCCTGACAAGCGGCATTTGCTTCTTTCACTGCACAATGGCACGAACTACAAGGAGGCGGGCGACGGGGGGCCCCTTGAACCGGACAGGCCATTGCAACGAACACATTTCGAGAAACAGCTTCGCAAGTTCGACTTAAGCATGTTTGAGCTTGAGCGCACCGACCAGGAGCTGTTCAAGAGCAATTTCAGGATGCTTAACATCAACCAGCTGATATATTTTGAAGACTCATTATCGGCGGAGCTGAACCAAAGAAAAGAAAGACATATTCGCACCTACCGGTTGCGCTTCAACTATTTTCCCGGGGAGGGCACCACAGATTACAACAGCATCCCGGATACTGCATTTCAACGGGCCGATATTGAACATATCCGCTCCATGATGACCAATGAAAGCATGGTGATAAAAAGGGCCATGGAGATGGCACGCACCAACCGTGAACACACAAAAAATTCACATTCTGACTTCAGGGGGCGCGAACGTACACTGGCAAGATATCAGATAGAATTTCACAGGAAGTTCACTTTGTCATTTGCCTGTGTGGTCCTTTTTCTGATCGGTGCCCCCCTGGGAGCCATCATCCGCAAGGGAGGGTTTGGCTTGCCGCTGGTGGTCTCTGTTTTGCTGTTTGTGGTTTACCATGTGATCTCCATCATGGGTGAAAAATTCGTCAGGGAGGGTGTATTGGAGGCACACCAGGGGATGTGGATTTCTTCACTGATACTGTTGCCTGTGGGCATATATTTAACCGTTAAAGCGACCACGGATTCTCCCCTGCTCGACTTCGACATTTACACACAAAGAATGGAGAAGCTTATTGCTTTCTTTCGTAACCCCAGTATTAAAAAACCATCATAAACGATATGCGTATCCTCCAACTATGTCACAAGCCCCCCTATCCTCCTTCTGATGGCGGGTCCATTGCCATGAACCAACTCACCCGCGGATTGATTGATCAGGGCATCGGGGTCAGGGTAATGGCTTTGGCACCCAGTGGCACAATCGAAGCAACAAAGAAGATTCCTGAGAAGTATCGTCGTGAGACACTTTTCGAGTGTTTTCCAATTGACACAAAAGTTAAGCCTCTTCCTGCATTTATTAACCTTTTCACCCGGGAATCTTACAATATTTCACGCTTCTACTGCAAAGATTTTGCGAAACGACTGCAAGAAATTCTTCTTGAGGAATCATTTGATATCATACAACTGGAAGGCTTATTCCTCACGCCCTATATTTCTGTCATCAGGCAACATACTGGCAGCCCTGTTCTTTTCCGTTCGCACAACATTGAACATTATATATGGGAGCGCATGGCAAAATCAACCACAAACCCTGTAAAAAAAATCTATTTAAAATTCCTTGCTGCCCGGCTGAAGTCCTACGAGATGAAGACCGTTCATCAGGTAGATGGCCTGGTTGCCATCTCGCCTGTCGACTTGCGTTTCTTTAAGAAGAACGGTTTTGCCCAGCCAGCTGTCACCATTCCTGTCGGCGTGGATACCCAGACCCGTCAGGTATCACATTCCAGACCCTCCGTCAACTCCGTTTTTCATCTGGGCAGCATGGACTGGCGGCCCAACCAGGAGGGGTTGCGCTGGTTCCTTGAAGAGGTCTGGCCCCTGGTTATCAATGGCAACCCGGCATTGCAATTTGTCCTGGCCGGCAAAAACATACCCGAATCATTCTACCAATATCAGGGCCCGAATGTCACGGTTGCAGGGGAAGTCCCTGATGCCGCCGGGTTTATGCAGGCACACAGGTTAATGGTGGTCCCATTGCGATCGGGGGGTGGAATGCGCGTAAAGATCATCGAAGGGATGGCTGCCGGCAAAGCCATTGTCTCCACCACCATTGGAGCAGAAGGAATCAACTGTACGCATGGTGAGAACATCCTCCTTGCTGACACGGCCAATGAAATGGCCGAGACGATTTTGTACTGCTTTTCACACAATCACGTCATGGAAGTCATGGAAGAGAAAGCAAGGAGTTTTGCCCTGGAAAATCACTCCATGAAACCAATCATAGACAAGCTGATCGCTTTTTACAACAGGTTTTCCGGTGAATAATGAATTTAATTAATACCTTTGCCGGCATTAAGGGTTCTTTATAATACGCCGGCCCGACCGGCTGATTGAAACAATCCCAAGACTTGAGAAAAAGAATCTTTGTCATACTTTCCAGGATACCCTATCCATTGGAAAAGGGTGATAAGTTGAGGGCCTTCTACCAGATCCGGGAGCTGTCAAAGCATCATGATCTGGTTATTTGTGCGCTCAGCGACGCACCGCCGCACCCTGATGCCTGCAAGGTGTTGGGGTCCTATGCCAAGTCATTGTATTTTTTCCGTCTTCACAAAACAGGCATCCTTTTGCGGCTGGTCCGTGCAATTTTTTCCTGTATCCCCTTTCAGGTGGCATACTTTTACAACAGACGCATTCATAAAAACATTCAATCATTGATTGCCAGGAACAGGCCCGATCATATTTACTGTCAGCTGATACGCACTGCCGAGTATGTAAGCAATGTAGATATTGATAAGACCATTGATTATCAAGATGTTTTTTCAGGCGGCCTGAAGCGAAGGTTGAATATTGCCCCGTGGATCATGCGACCACTCCTGATGGCTGAATACATCAGGGTCAGACGTTACGAAAGGAAGGTGTTTGACCGTTTTCACAAACGAACCATCATTTCCAGTCCTGACAGGGACAAGATCCCTCATCCTCAGCGAAACAAGATCGTGGTGATCCCCAATGGGGTTGACACGGATTATTTCAAACCCTTGCCCTCCGAAAAGGTTTATGACATTGTTTTTACAGGCAACATGGCTTATCCGCCAAACGTCAATGGTGCTGAATACCTTATCAGGAAGATCATGCCTTTGGTGTGGGCTTCCCTCCCGGATACGAAGGTGGTCATTGCCGGTGCCACACCTGCCGGACGTGTCAAAGCGCTGGCATCAGACAGGGTCGTCATCACCGGTTGGGTTGATGACATCCGCGAATATTATGCAAAGTCGAAGGTGTTTATAGCCCCCATGCTTATTGGAACAGGATTGCAGAACAAGGTGCTGGAGGCCATGGCCATGCAACTCCCCTGCATCACGTCGCCACTGGCAAACAAGGCTCTGAATGCCAGCGAGGGGGATGAGATATTGATTGGCAGAAATGCGGATGAATATGCCCAACATGTATTATCTTTGTTGAACAATACGGAATTTTGCAAACGATTAAAGTACAAAGGCCATCGTTTTGTCATACAAAATTTTAACTGGGAAAGCACTTCCTTAGCGCTGGAAGCTGTCATTACCGAATAAATTTTTACGATTGGTAATGCAATATACATTCAATACGATAGAAGAGGCGATTGCAGACATTGGTGCCGGCAAGGTAGTAATCGTTGTTGATGATGAGGATCGGGAGAACGAGGGTGATTTTATTGCTGCCGGTGAGACCATTACCCCGGAGATTATCAATTTCATGGCCACCTACGGTCGTGGCCTGATATGTGCACCCATTAACAGGCAACGTTGCGAGCAGCTCAACCTCGATTTGATGGTCCCCAATAACACGGCTTTGCATCAGACCCCTTTTACCATTTCGGTAGACCTGAAGGGCAGTGGTTGTACCACCGGAATTTCTGCTTCTGACAGGGCAAAGACGGTTAAAGCCCTGGCAGACCCCAACACCGAGCCCTCGGCACTTGCCCGTCCTGGCCATATTTTCCCGTTGCGTGCCAGGGAGGGCGGTGTACTGCAAAGGGCCGGGCACACCGAAGCTTCCATTGACCTTGCACGGCTGGCCGGGTTGCAGCCAGCAGGGGCCCTGGTGGAGATCATGAATGAAGACGGCACCATGGCCAGGCTTCCCGAGCTTTTTAAAATTGCAGAACGCTTTGATTTAAAGATCATTTCAATAGAAGACCTGATCGCTTACCGCATCAAACATGAGAGCCTGATCGCCAAAGAGATCACCGTAGATCTGCCGACTCAATGGGGTAGCTTCAAGCTGATTGCATACCGACAAACCACCAATGACAAACTGCACCTGGCACTGACCAAAGGCAACTGGTCGCAGCATGAAGAGTTGCTTGTAAGGGTGCACTCTTCTTGTATTACGGGTGACATTTTTGGCTCGTGTAAATGTGATTGCGGCGGACAGCTGCATATGGCCATGCAGATGGTTGAAAAAGAGGGGAAAGGTGTGGTGTTGTATATGAACCAGGAGGGCCGAGGCATCGGGTTGTTGAACAAGCTGAAAGCCTATCACCTTCAGGAAAAGGGCAGGGATACGGTGGAGGCCAATATTGAACTTGGCTTCAAAGCCGACGAGAGGGATTACGGCATTGGTGCACAGATCTTACGCGACCTGGGAGCCACAAGGATCAAGCTCATCACAAACAATCCCGGCAAAAAGACCGGCCTTAGCGGGTATGGTATCGAGATCACCCGGAACATACCCATCATTGTGCCTGAATCAGACAGCTGCAGGGTGTACATTGAAACCAAAAAGAAGAAATTGGGGCACTTGTTCTAATGGCGGGGTTGATGTTGCCATGTGACCTTTCCGCGATCCCGGCCATCCATATTCATTTCACCTTCTGCCGCCTGCTTATCACTCGTCGGCCTCCGGGCGTTGTTCTCTCCGGAAGAGTTCTTCCAGACGATCGAATTCTTTGCGGTAGAAGAGTCCGATACCCTGGGTATATGGAGCGTTGGTATTGATGATGTCAAAAGTGTTTGAACGGTTGAAGGCTTTTACGCGAAATTTCCCTTCGGGGGTGATCATCACTTCCACGTTTACGTCACCAATGATTTGGTTTGCACCCTGGGCGCGATGCCCCGTTGCGGTTTGATTGCCTGCCACCCCGAAGTTGCCGTCGATCATTACCCTGTCGTCAAAAAGCTGGGTTGACAGTGCCAGTTCCAACTCCTGGCTGCTGATCTCATCACCCGGCCGGTAATTGATCCCTATGTCAAAGTCTGAACTGATCTGTGACAACCAGTTACTCAGCTGGTTAGACAGCAGTTCTGAGGAGGTGCTGCCGACACCGTACCCCAAAGCCGTATTGTATTGATCGGCGGTGGTGGGCACAAACCGGTTCAACACCAGCAGAGAAAACACCTGGCGGTTCATTTCCTGGTCGGTGGTGATGACCCGTTCAATCATTTCGCGTGTTTGTTCATCCCCACCAGGCACGGTAATATCAAAAGAGATGGTGGGATCAAACAACTTGTCTTCCAGCATCAGTATCGTTTCGAGGGGGATGCGCCTCCTGTAAATGTCTGCTGTTGCTGGATCAAACCCTTCGCCTACAAACAGGTCATACAGGTTGGTACGCAGTCGATAGGCGGCCCTCAGGTCTATGTCGGCATCATTCAAATCGCCTGTCCATCCAATGGTACTGCCCTGCTCAATGCGAAAACGTTTGTTGATAATGTTTTGCAGGTTAAACAAATATTCCCCTTCCGCAATGACAAAATCCCCATAGATATTGAAGGAACCCTCAGGAGATACTTCCAGTCGCAGGTTCCCGTTACCGGTGCCCCTGAGGATATCACCAAACCGTGCATCAAAAAACAGTTGCACCTCTGCATCTGGTGTTACCTCCAGGTCAAAATTCAGCGTGACGGCCCCGGGCAGATCTGGGACGACAAAGGTGGGTCCGTCTTCCTTTTTTTCTCGTGAAACAAACGATATAAAATGGCTTTCACGCACTTCGCCCGTATAGTTCAGGGGAAGGGACACCCTTGTGCCCCGGTTTGTACGGGCAGATACATCCATGATGATGTCATTGGTCGGGCCATGGAAATGGGCCTGGCCTGTTAAAAAGGCTGTTCCATAATACATCGGATTGTCGGCGGCACTGGTATTAAAAATGATTGTTTCTTCCGGCCTGACGACAATATCAAGGGCAAAATCTGAAAAGACGTCGTGCAGGATGGCCCCTGTGACCTCCGCTGTATTACCCAGTGAGTCCTTAAGCAACAATACATCATCGGCAAACCGGAAAGAGTTTTTTGTAAACTCCACGTCATGCTCAAAATGATAGGTGACATTCAGGTAGGGGATGTGCAGGGAGGCGTCTGACAAACTGACAAGTCCTGTGAGTTCAGGACTGCTGAAAGGGCCATCCAATCGCAAACGGCCCGTTGCAATGCCTTTGACATCCTCTGCAAAATTTTGCATATACCGTCCCCATACCGACATCGTTTTGCCAACCACATCAATGTCCAGATCAAAATTATGATCGCGGTCGCCGGTATATATTTTCCCGTCAACAGACACCGGGCGTTCAGGTTCGCCATTTTTTTCATCAGCGATCGCACCGTTAACCAGGAAAGCTTGCTGATCATTGTTCCAAATACTCTGCAGGGTAAGGTCACCCATCACCTCATGGTTGAAAGAAAAGCCTTCAACATGGATTTCCGCCCCTATACTCAAGGGCTGATATAAACCTGTAAAGGAGACATAACCATTGATTCGCCCGCCGAAATCGAAATCGCTCTCTCCCATCAACAGATCGGTATATGCGACCTCAAAATTCGCGAAAGACAGTCCCATCTTGTCTTCAGGATCATCACTCAGCACACCTTCTGCCATCAGAAACTGATCCCTGTGTGAGACCATCAGGTTGAATATCTCCACCCGGTTGGTGTCAACAATGATTTTGTTGTCCAGGTTGAGTTCCCAGCGATCGCCATTTAACCAGGCATGAGAGGTCTGAAAAGAAAAGTCAAAATAATTTTTGTCGTGGATCCTTGCAACACCCTGTATGTTTCCTCCGTTGTCGCCCGGATACTCTTTCCCATTCCATAAAAGGGACAGGCTCACTTCATCCTTATCCCATATTGTCTTCATTGCAAAGTCATTCATATGCAGGCTATCCGAAAGCATCAGTTTACTGCTGTTTACCGATAATTCATAGTGGTCGTCGGTGTGGTTGCCCGACAGGTTCCAATCAATAAACCTTCTTCCAAAGAGAGATAAATGGCTGGCATGTGCTTGAACAACAATATTTTGCCCCAATGAACCAAATGATCCATTCAGCCAGCTATCCGGAGATATTCTAACTGTCGGGAAAAAAAGACGGGTAAGGTCTTCTGTATCTTTAAAACGGAAAGAAAACTCAATTTCCTGTGTATGTTCATCCGTCTCCTTTTGGCGATTGTTTTTGAGGTTAAGCGCAGGGATATATGCATTTGCGGTTTGTCGCAAAGCATTTGCCAATTGGTCAAAATGGATCTTCCCATACAGATCGGCATCCAGAAAATCAGAGCGAAACCGCAGGTGCTTATTGTCTTTTGACCAGAGGGTATTGCGCAGGTAGATGCTATCTGTTGAATAGGCTGGCGGATCGTTAAACGGGTCGCCACCAAACAGGGATGCCTCCGCATACTGTATATCGCTTAAGATGATCACACCATCAAGATCATCCAGGGAGCTTCCGTGGGCATTGATCTTCAGATAGGCGGACAGCGTGGAGTCATATAATGTATCTCGTTGAAATACATTCATTTTGGTAAGGTTTGCCCGATCAATATTTGCCACAAAATCGAACAGGGGCACGGCCTGTTCAAAGTCTACCATCCCCCTGAAATCCAGAAACAGGTTTGGGTCATCGACCAGAAAGGAGCCATTGAATTTTCTGTGTAAAAAATCACCCGACAGTTGGATGTTTTCGTACAAGTTGCCCAGAACATCAAATGACGCAACGTGTCCGTCGATGTTCAGGTCAAGGGTTTCGGGGCAAAAGCCGGAACCGCTGATGTCACCTTTCATGTCAATGTTTCCAAGCCCATTGTTTTCAAAGAGTTTCCCCATATGAAACTGATCCATCCCGAGGGTTCCCTGGTAGTGATACAATGCATCGCCCGGATCTTTGTGCAGCTTGATATCGGCATTCAATTGTCCGATATCCGTATCCATGCTGCCTTCGGCCATTAAGTCGGTCAAAGAGCCGTTAAGCCCCCCAGAGAAAGAAAACTCTCCAAGGTTGAACAAATAACCGGGTGGTTGGAGTGTTTGCCGCTCCCAGTTTGCCGGCAATTGGATCGACGTGATATCTTCCATGCTGCTACGCAGCTTATCAACCCTGAAATCAAGGGACGATTGCGGCCAATCAAACATCCCGGTCAGGTGAAAGCCACCGTGGAACTTTGAATGCTCTCCATATTCCAACATTACCTCGTTTGCGGACAGGTTTCCGTTTCCCCCCTCAAACTCCCCTTGAACGCGGAGTATTTCCTTTATCCCATAAAGGCGTGGGAAAAAATAGCCCATATCGGCCAGGTCCAGTTGTGAGGCCTGTATATTCAAATGATAATCAAGGCTGGAAAGAAATGCTTCCACCGATGTGAATGACTCATACCGGGCTGTCAGATCCAGCAAAAGATCGGATGTCTCAGACCGGAAGTTGAAATGATCAATACTGGTTTGATGCGGCCCGATGGAGAAGTGGCCCGACAGATCGCTCAGCAAAAACCCGGACGATTCTTTATAGAACATATAGTCCAGTTGGAACGAAAGGGTACTGTCCTGGAGCAGGATGTCATCCATTGCCAGGTTAAAATCATTTACATAGAAGTTTCCGGGGTCGAAACCATATTCTCTGGGCTGGATATTTTTGTCGCGGTGATAAAAGGAGGTATTGGTAAGCCTGAATGCGGCGCATATTACCTCCCACCTTGCGCCGGTTGATCCTGTTCTTTCCCCACCGGAGAAATACTCGATCAGAAACCCGAAGTTATAGCTGTCGTTGTTTATTTCTTTGTAAACATTGAGGAAGGCATCTTCGAAATGCAGTTCATTGATGGAAAGCCGTCGCTGATTAAATGACATCTTTCCCAGCTCCACCTCCATTCTTTGCACTTCCAGCAGTGGTTTTCCCTGCCTGTCTTTCATTTTTACATCGACCAGGACAATGCTGCGAAGCAGGCGGATATCCACACCGCCCACCGAAAGTTCCGTCCCAAGCTCCCTGGAGAGGTACTCTGTGAGGTGTCCCACCAGGTAGGTCTGGACCTTGGTGCTCCGGAGTGAAGCCAAGAGGATCAGCGGAAGCATTAAAAACGCTGCCAGCAGGGAAAACAATATTTTTCGCCTTTTTTTGATACCTTTGTTCTCCAGCAATTATTTGACCCCCGGAATGATTTGAACTGTCATGAGCATTTATATACTGGGCATTGAATCATCGTGCGATGATACTTCTGCTGCGCTTATTAAAGACCGCAAAATTCTTGCCAATCTGATTGCCAATCAGCATGTTCACAGGGACTTTGGGGGTGTTGTGCCCGAACTGGCATCCAGGGCGCATCAGCAGAACATTATTCCAGTCATTGACAATGCTTTATCAAAGGCAAAGATACACAAAAAAAGGATTGATGCAGTGGCTTTCACCAATGGCCCTGGTTTACTTGGTTCCTTGCTTGTCGGGTCTTCATTTGCCAAGTCCTTCGCGCTGGCCCTGGGCATCCCCCTGATCACTGTCAACCACATGCACGCCCATATTCTGGCACATTTTATTGAAGACGAATTTCAGAAAAAGGTTCCTCCTTTTCCGTTCCTTTGTTTGACTGTGTCGGGCGGACATACCCAGATCGTGCTGGTAAAAAGTCATTATGAGATGGAGGTCATTGGTCAGACCATTGATGATGCCGCCGGTGAGGCTTTTGACAAGACAGCCAAGATCATGGGGTTGCCTTATCCGGGCGGCCCGCTCATCGATCAGTACGCACAACAGGGCAATCCACAGGCATTCAGGTTCCCGCACCCTCAGGTTTCCGGGCTCGATTATAGTTTCAGCGGACTGAAAACGTCGATATTGTATTTTTTGCGCGACAAGCTCAAAGAGGACAAGGATTTTATCAAAAACCACTTGAATGACCTTTCTGCCTCCATACAGTACACCATTGTAGAGATCTTGATGAACAAAGTCCGGGCTGCCTCCAGGCAAACAGGGATTCGCCATATTGCCATTGCGGGTGGTGTTTCTGCCAACTCCGGATTAAGAAAGGCTTTTTATGATGAAAAGGATGCGGGAAACTGGAATGTTTACATTCCCCGGTTTGAATATTGTACCGACAACGCGGCCATGATTGCCATCGCAGGGTATTACAAATACCTGAAGTCTGATTTTGCACCGCTTAACACAACCCCGTTCACCCGGTACCGCGCCTGACGTTCACTCTTCTGTTTCGGCGGCGTTGATCCTGATGAATGGGGGATAATCACGTTCCAGGATCGAATGGCTTTGCATATCGTAATGAAAATAGTAAGGGAGGTCTCTTCCATATTCGCGCCGGACATACAGGTTGAGAAGATGGTCAAAGATCTTGTGTGCGTTCTGCTTCCCTGAGAAATAGGCAAGGTCATAAAGGTCATCCTCTGTCAGAAGGTATTTTGTTGGATTGAACACCACCTCTCCGGTACTTAACCTGAGAAATCTTCCTTCGACATAATCACTGGTGGCATGTGTATTGAACAGCACCTGCATCTCGAACTCCGGGTCGTGGACTTTCATGAATTCAAACCAGACATTGTTTTCCAGTACCTTTATATCCACACTACTCATATAGCGATTCCATCCCGAACGGCCTTCGAAATACTCCTTCTCGGTATATTCAAACAGCTCCATTTGTGCAATAAGAAAGATATATGCAGGCTGTTCCAGTGAAAAAAACGCATCGGCATCATCAGGCCCGTAAGCCTGGATATAAAGCCTGTCAAGATGACCATTCAGGGCACTCATGAAATGGCTGATAAAAACAGAATCGCTGACTTCACTGATGAATTGCGCCCTGGCGTCCCCGGGGCCCATGATGCTGTCGGGAGGAATGCTGTCAGGGTGTTCGGTGGCAAAAGACTTGATCAGGTTATCGGGAGGCAATACCAGCACATGTATGTCTGTTTCTTCCAGCACAAATCGGCTGGCAAGCTGCAGGCTGGTTGCACAACCAACCAAAGCTGCTGAAAGCAACAATGGGATTCCTATGTCTTTAAACCACTTCAAAACACTTCGAACATTGAATCATTCTTTTTTCAATAACTCACCGGCGATCTTCCTGCCATAGCTACAACACAGCTCATATTCATCTTCATGGGGGGTAAATTTAACAAATACCCCATCACCTAGCACATTAAGTTTAAGATTCGCCAGGGTGTTGTTGATAAGTTTTCCGGCTTCTCCGCTCCAGCCGTAAGAACCGAAGGCACCGGCGACCTTCCGGTTGTCGCGGATGGGGCTGATCACCGCGAACAGTTTATAGACAGGCAGCAGGATGTTTTGGTTGATGGTGGGGCATCCAACCACGATGGCACTGCTTTTTGCCACCCTCTCGTCCAAATCACCAAGGGACATGGTTTCAATATCGGCTATTTCCACGGTAAAGTCGCCGGTGCTCATGATTCCATCCCTGATGGCTTCAGCCATTTTTCCGGTATTATGGTAGGCAGAAACATAGGGTATGAAGATGTGGTTTGCCTGTGGTGTTTGCAAGGCATTCCGGGCATACTGTTCGGATCGGTCGACCCATTTTTTCCAGTCATGCAGCAACAAAGGGCCATGGCCCGTAAGTATCGCATTGATTTCGAGAGGCCTTATTTTGTCGATGGCCTTCAGCATGAATTTGCTGAAAGGCTTCAGAATCACATCAAAGTAATATTTGAAAGCATCGCTGAAGTCACCTACTTTATTGTCAATCATATCAGGGTGTGCATAATGGCACCCAAAGGAATCACAAGTAAACAGCAGCCTGTCCTCTTCCAGGTATGTATACATACTGTCGGGCCAGTGCAGGTTGGGCGCCCCGACAAAACGGAGGGTTTTGTTGCCCAGATCGAGGGTGTCGCCGTCTTTCACCACCAGATGCCTGAACTCTTTACCGAGAAAGTCTTTCAGATACTGTATGGCCAGGCGCGTACCCACAACGGTGGCATCCGGTGCCATCTCAAGCACATTGGCAAGGTTGCCGCTGTGATCCGGTTCGGTATGGTTCAGAACAACATATTCCAATCCGGATAAATCGGTCACCTGTTTCAGCTTCTCCAGATAGACATCCCAGAACTTCTCCTTGGAAGTTTCTATTAAGGTTTTCTTCTCTGCATTGATAAAATAAGAATTGTAGGTGGTGCCATATTCTGTTTCCATCACCACATCGAAGGTGACGATGTCGTAATCGATCACCCCTACCCATTTTACATCATTGTTGATATCCAGAACGTCGGTATCGGGTCTTTTCAAATCTTTCATAGAAGAATGGTATTATTTGGACAAAGATCTTTTTTTGATGCCCAGAGTATAAACGTGCATGCATGGATTTTGTTTTTCATCTCTTTCGTTTGTGATAGTGTTTTGAGTCGCCCCATTCGCCGTAACCTATCTCCCCCCCTGCCATATGTATCCTGGCTTCAAGGCATCGTTGGCACTCTTCTGCGTCTTCATCGGTACATGGTTTGTCCTCATACAGCATATAGTCTTCCCTGTACCGCGACGGGGTCAGGTTTGGCATGATGATGTTGGCGCCCGCCCTGATCGATTTTTCACGTCCCTGGGGATCTATTGCCTGCATGGCAGTGGTGGCAGCGATGTTTATGTCCTTCATAAGGATGCGCAATGCCGCCACCATTTTAAGGGTCAGACAGAGACGTTCCTTTTTTGGCAGCAATTGGCTTTTGTGTTTGATCATGGGTGTTTCTTCATGCTCGATATAGGGTCCCATGCCGACCATATCGATGTCGTGATCCCGGAAAAAGAGCAGGTCATCGGCAAGGTCTTGCACCGTTTGGAAGGGCAGCCCGATCATCACCCCGGAGCCCACCTGGTATCCGATTTTGCGCAGGAGGAGAAGTGCATGAAGGCGGGCTTGGTAATCATGTGTCTTGTTGTCCGGATGGTATTTATAATAGAGCCCGGGGTTGGAGACCTCGATGCGTAGCAGATAGCGGTGGGCGCCGGCTTCGAACCAACGGTGGTAAGTGTCTTCACTTTGCTCACCAAGCGACAGTGTAATGCCCAGCCCTCCGTTGCTCAGCTGTTTGATTTGTTTTATCAGCCTCTCAATACGATGAACATGGTCTTTTCCGCTACGCTCCCCTGCCTGGATCACCACACTGCCATAACGGGCTTCCCATGCGTATCTTGCTGCCTCCAGCACCTCCTCTTCTGTCAGTTCATATCGGCGGGCTTTTTTGTTCCCTGACCGGATGCCACAGTACAGACAATTTTTTCCACACAGGTTGGAATATTCAATCAGGCCACGGTAATACACCTTGTTACCTGCATGTTTCCGTTTCACCTCTGCCGCCCGGTCAAACAGCAGCTTGCTGTACTCTCCATCTGACGACAGCAGGGTGACAAGGTCATGCCTGGTAAGGGGTTGTTTGTTTAATATGTTTTTGACCGTATGTGGCATTATTTGGCTTTGGGGTTTACAAAAGGGGCGATGGCCCGCTGGTAGGTTCCATGGAGCCAGGCGATCGCCATGCCATAGTTGGTCACGGCCACTCCGGCATCCGCAGCTGGTTTCAGGCGTCCTACGAGTTGCCTGGGTGTGATCATGCAGCCGCCACATTGTATCACAAGCGAATAATCATCAATGGGCCTGAGTATCTCGTTGAGCCCGGCCACCACGTCGAACTCCAGCTTTTTTCCCGTATACTCCTCCATCCATTTCGGGATCTTGAACCTGCCGATGTCATCACATTCCACTTGGTGGGTGCATGACTCCAGCAGCAGGATCCTGTTGCCGTCGATTAGCTCATCAATTTTCGGGGTTCCTTCAAGATACCTTCTGAAGTCGCCCTTATGGCGCGCCAGCATGATGCTGAAGCCGGTCAACGGGATGTCATGCGGCACCAGTGCATCCACTTTTTTAAACATCTGGCTGTCGGTGATCACCATTCTGGGGCGCGGCTGCAAACTTTCCATGAGTTTTTCCAGACCGGTTTCCCTGACCACGACCGAAACGGCATCGTTGTCGATGATGTCGCGTATGGCCTGTACCTGTGGCAGTATGAGTCGCCCTTCAGGGGCTTCGTTGTCGATGGGGGTTACCAGCACCACCAAATCGTCTTTATCAACCAGGTCGCCCAGCAGTGAATTTGCACGATAGGCTGTTTCCGGCATGGTCTTTTCCAGGGAATGGATGACCACATCAAGGTTGTCGGGACGCAAGGCACAGAAGGGCAGCACATCCACTGCATAAGTTGTTTCGATCTGTTGCTTCAGGGCATCATCCAGAGGTGCTTCGTCCGACTTGTTATGTATCACCAGAAAAGGTACTTCCTGTTGGCGAAAGGCTTCAATGATCTTCTCTTCTTCTTCGCCGAAGACATTTCCTGCGATCAGCAGGATTGCCAGGTCAACCGTTTTAAGGGCTTTCAGAGAGCGGGCCACCCTTTTGGCGCCCAGCTCACCACTGTCGTCAATACCAGCGGTATCCACAAGAATGGCAGGGCCGATGCCGAAGATCTCCATCGACTTGCGCACCGGATCGGTGGTTGTCCCCGGCACACCGGAGACTATGGCGATGTCCTGTTGTGCCAGGGCATTGATGAATGAACTCTTGCCGTTGTTGCGGCGACCAAAGATGCCGATATGTGGCTTGGACTCCCTTCCTTTAGCCATTGTTGGTGATTATTGAATGTTGCAAAGATAGGCAAAAAGGCGGTAGAAGGGCTGGCTGATCATGACCAGAGCCAAAGCCGTTTATCAGGCACCAAAACATCACATTTATGCAGGATATTTGGCTACAGATACAACCGCACACCGGCATTGATCTTCACCTGGTCAAATCCGCTAAAGAAAATTTTTGGTTCAACAAAGAAAGAAAGCAGTCCGAAGTTAAGTTCAGCGCCAAGTCCGGCACCGACGCCAAATTCTGAATCAGACGTGTCAAGTTCAGGTATGTCGGTTGTGGTGCTGGTAAAATGAAGGCCTGCAGCACCAGCTCCATACAATACCAAATTACGCCCTTTGAAAAACAGAAAGTGGATGTGACCGTTGATCTCAAGCCCGGTCGAGGAAATTTCTGACTCTTCAACCCATTTGTCTTCAATGATCCAGTAGGTAACGTCAGCGCCTATCCGCGTACTTTCAGCGATAAAATAGGTCAGACCAGCCCGCAAACCCGGCTCTTCAAGATCCAGCCCATAGGAGACACCGGCGTTGATGCCAAGCTGTCCGGGTTCAAAGGATGCCTGGGCTTTACCCTGCATACTGTATGTACTCATGATGATTGCGGCAACGAAGAAAATAAAAAATCGTTTCATCTTTTTGTTTGTTTTAATGAGTGACTGAAATGCTGTTATGTCTGTTTTTGTTTGGATGACTCTATTGCAAATATAGAATAAATGAATATATTGTACCAGGAGGCCTGTTGCCTTAGAAACACATCCGGTTCATGGAATAAATAAGCAGTGGTTAAAAAAGCAGGTTTCAAGGTGTTGTCAGGATCCGGGTGAATCGATTTTCCCGGAGGCAAAACGTGCAAACCGTCCTTTGTTGCGCGGGTGAACGTGATCATGCCTTTCCCACGGCCAGCCTCCGAACTGTGTTTCACGGTAATCCGAGATGGCCTGACGGATCTCCTCCGCCGTATTCATCACAAAGGGGCCATGCTGGACTACTGGTTCATTGATAGGCAGGCCTTCAAGAAGCAGTAGGCTTGCATTTTCTCCAGTCGCTTCAATGGCCACCTCCTGGTCGCCGAGGAGTTCAAGTGCGTTTTTTACGGATATATCCATGCCAGCGACCCGGATGCCTGAACCTTTATGGAAGTAGAGCATGCGATGCATCTCGGGCGTCGCGGCGGGAAGCTTCCATTGCGCTCCTCCCTGCATACGGATGGTCCATATATTTACACCGTTGGCCGGATCAGCCGCCCAGGAGTCAGGCGCCGGTGCCGGTGCTTTTGCATCTTTAAATTGTCCTGCAAACACCTTTATTTCAGTTTCCAGGCCTTGTTTATCCGTTTCGCGGACAACAGGGATTGTTTCTGCCCACAGCATCTTAAAATGCGGATCGGCAAACTTATCCTTTTGAGGCAGGTTCAACCATATCTGAAACAGCTCGAGCGGGTTGTGCTTGTCTTTATTCAGCAATGGAAACATTTCACAATGCTGCAGTCCCGAACCGGCGGTCATCCACTGAACGTCTCCCATGCCATAGCGGCCGGCTGCCCCGTGACTGTCAGAGTGATCCACAAACCCCTCAAGGACAATGGTCACTGTCTCAAATCCTCGGTGCGGATGGGCCGGGAACCCGGGCACTCGTTCGCCATGGTACATCCGCCACCCATCCTTCAACGTGAAATCCTGTCCGAGATAACGGCCCGCAAGGGAGGCAGCCGGTCCCATCTCATCATTTCCAAAGGGATATTTGTCGAGATGATGTACACAAAAAATAAAAGGATTGCTTACGGGCCACATAAATTCGAGAGGCCTGACGTTTTGTATGACTTTATTATACATGACGGCTCGGTTTTTTGTGTCAGAGATCAGCAAAGATAAAAAAATCCCTTCACGCGTTTCAGGCGATGCCTGGTGGTTCGATTATGTACCTGGGCTCAGGTCGAAACCAGGTTAAACAATATCTACCAGTCCCATCATACCGGAAGAAACAAAACCGGCAGATGCTTTTCACAATGATTTAAGATAGCACCTGGCCCGTTTATGCTGCCGGAAGTCATAGCCAGACCAAAGCTGTTGTACTTTCTGGTTGTCTTCCAGTTCGCGGGTGCTTTCAACATATTTAATGCCCTTTCGGTAGATGGTATTGATAATTTTTTCAAAGATCAGGGCTTGTGCCCCTTTGTTCTGGTATTCGGGCTTAACACCAATCAGAAGCATATCAATGGTGTCGTTAAATTGCAAAGCGTAGCGTATGTGGAGCAGCCCGAAGGGAAATAAACGGCCTTTGGCTTTTTTCAGGGCTTTGGTCAGCGAATGCACGACCAGCCCAAATCCAACCACTTCATCCTGATCATTGAGAATGATGGAAACAAAATCTGGGTTTATCAGCGGTAAAAACTCTTTGGTAAGGGAGTCAATCTGTTCAGGGGTAAGGGATGAGAACCCGTATAATCCATCGTATGTTTTATTAAGCAATTCAAAAACTTGTCTTGTGTATTTCCTGATTTCTTTACGGTTTTTGAGTGTTGCATTGCGCAACGAATAACGTTTCCTGACCATCTGGGCCAATGCAATCACACGCTGGGGTTTTTCAGGCGGTACGGCGATACTGTGTTCCACCCAGTCCACGGTTTTGGCATAGCCGGCACTTTTCAGCATCGGGTCGTAGTATGGGTCATTATAGCGTCCGAAAGAGGTGGGCCACTCATCAAAGCCTTCAACAAGAACCCCTGATGCATCGAACGAGGTAAAGCCAAGGGGACCGTGGATGTGCTGCATCCCTTTTTCACGGGCCCATCCTTCAACGGCCTGGAGCAGGATTTGCAGCACCGCTTCGTCCTCTGTAAAATCGAGCCAGCCGAACCGCATGTACCTGGTTGCACGTTCCTTGTTGTAACGATGGTTGATAATGCCGGCAACCCTGCCGACGACCTCCCGGCCTGCACAGGCCATCCAGTAGCGGGCCTCGCAATGTCCAAAGGCAGGGTTTCGTTCTTTTGAGAGGGTATAAAACTGGTTCCGGTGGAGCGCAGGGACATAGTACTTCCGGCCGGAGTATAGCTTGTCGGGGAAACGGATAAATGCATCCAGTTCCTTACGTGTCGACACCTCACATAGGGATAAATCCATGGCTACATTGCTGAACGGGATAAAAAGTCATACCCCAAATTAATTACGGCCAATTTACGACAAACTTCCATCCAAAACAAATTCCCGGATCGATCTGCTGGTGTGGTGTCAATGCCATGTGTCGGTTATGTCGCAGAGATGTTATCTCAGATCAAAAAAGAAATCTGCCATAACCTTAGCTGCGTAAAGATTTTATTTTGCAGATATGGGGAAAAAGATCAAGGCTTGGACCGGCTAAAGCAGCATTGACATGACACTATTTTATTATTACTTTTGTCATCGAACCAAAACATCAGGATCGTGAGATATATAGCGGAACCCAACAGGTATAAAGAGATGAAATACCGTCGAAGTGGCAGGAGCGGTTTGTTGCTGCCTGTCATTTCGCTTGGATTGTGGCAGAATTTTGGCGGGGTAGATGTTTTTGAGGATGGGCGAAAGACCATGCTCAGGGCATTTGATGCCGGCATCACCCATTTTGATCTGGCAAACAATTATGGTCCCCCGCCGGGCAGTGCCGAAACGAACTTTGGCCGGGTTCTGGCATCTGACCTGAAAGCATATCGTGATGAGATCATTGTCTCCACCAAGGCAGGCTATGATATGTGGCCGGGACCTTATGGCGACAGGGGTTCACGCAAATACATGATCAGCAGCCTGGATCAAAGTCTCAAACGGATGGGGCTGGATTATGTGGATATTTATTACTCTCATCGTCCTGACCCCGATACTCCGATGGAAGAGACCATGATGGCCCTGGATCAGGCAGTGCGCCAGGGGAAGGCCCTCTATGTAGGCATATCCAGCTACTCAGCACAACAAACCCGTCAGGCAGCGGAAATCCTTCACCAGCTGGGTTCTCCCTGTTTGATCCACCAACCGCGTTATTCCATGCTCGACCGATGGGTGGAGGATGATCTGCTCGACACCCTTGAGACACTTGGCATCGGATGTATTGCTTTTTCTCCTCTCAAGCAGGGTATACTGACAGACAGGTATTTGAAAGGGTTGCCGGCCGATTCAAGGGCAGGTAAACCAACAGGAACTTTGGGGCAGGAACATCTCACCCCTGATACGATGGAGAAGGTTGAAAAGTTGAATCTGATAGCCGGACGCCGTGGTCAAAGCCTGGCCCAGATGGCCATTGCCTGGTTGCTGAAGGACGAACGGGTGACATCCGTGCTCACGGGCGCCAGCAGCATGGCACAGCTTGACAACAACCTCCGGGCGCTGGACAATCTGCAATTTTCACCGGAAGAGCTGCAGGAGATCAATGCAATAATCGTCACCTGACAAAGGAGTATCTTCAGATGACCGCTACCTGCCTCCACGGTTAAAAAGCCGGCACAGTGTTCCATCCCCAAAAATTTCTGCCGGGCCGCAATCAGCCACATTGTCCGCAATTCCAAAGAACATCTGCTTTAAATTTTGGTTGACCGCCAATAGGTTATAATCATTTCGGCAAACGTATAAAATAAATCCTGATATGAACAAATATCCCTTTTATTTGTTCATTTCAACAATACAACCATTGTTAATCTTTTGTAAAACGTCAGGAACATGAGCAAACATTTCGCGCAAGCATACTGGAAGGGCAACCTTCTTGAGGGAAGTGGCAAATACAATTTAAAAACGAGTGGATATGAAGGATCTATTCACTTTTCAGCCCGTTTTGAAGACGACAAAACAGCTTCCAGTCCTGAGGAGTTGATCGGGGCTGCACATGCAGGCTGCTTCTCCATGGCTTTCTCCCATGCCCTCGACCAGGCAGGTTTTGCGCCCGAAAAAATCGATACGGCTGCGGAGGTTACCCTTGCCAAAACAGGCGCCGGATTTGCCATCACAGAGGTCTTCTTGAAAACCAAAGGCAAGGTGAAGGGCATTGACAAAGAAAAATTCATTGAAATTGCGGGGCAGGCCAAGGAAAACTGTCCGGTTTCAAAAGCCCTGGCAGGGACGAGCATCAGACTGGATGCTGAGCTGTTGTAAAAGTTAGCATGTCAGGGTTTCTGTTCCATCAGCCGTTTGGCCACGGAGTTTATTTATCCATGGCCAATCCGGGTTAAGTCAGCAAAGCATCTGTTTGTACTGACAGGCCATCCGAAGCAACGTTACCTTGTTTCCCGGAAGGATAAGGTGGTGGTTTCCCAGGGGTTCCTGTCTTAGTTTTTCAATGTCTTGGGTCGTCAAGGAAATCTCAGTCTGGGTGCGGCAGGCAAAGTCATGGCTGGGTTGTGACACAATGCTTCCCGGTGCGACGAAAGCCTTGTTGAGTTTTTCACTCAGCCGAAATACGGTGACTTGTTCCATGGCCAGTTTGCCTTCAATCGCAGCCGATTTGCCAGTTTCGAAATGGGTGTTGAGCCGGTATCCGCCAAGCACGTCCAGTGGCGCGGTACAATGGGCGAACAGCACGCGGTCGTCGAATATGCCGGCCACATTTGCCATCCAGGGGATCTGTCCGGTGAGTGCTTGCACCAGCATCATCCCGGCAAGGCTGACCAAGTCTCCTTCACAGCCAGCCGCAGTGCCTTTGCTGTTGAGCAGGGCCAGTGCCAGGCAGGCTGTCATATCGTGGGCGTTCACCATCTCAAAACATTCGAGGGTAAGTGCATCGAGCCGATGGTCATGCAAAAGCTGTTTCAAAAATGAATAGATCCCTGCTTCTTTCTCGAGGTTACCAGCCGGGTGGTTACGGTACACCTCCATGAATTCGGGGTCTGGCAGGAAGCGTCTATAGTCTGGCAGCTCCTTCCATGGAAGGTGTTCAACGATGATGCCAAGGCGTTCTCTGGCCAGTTGTTCGGAGAGTGCTGAGGCCACGAGCCAGTGGGACACATCCCCGATCAGTCCGGCCCGTTTCCCTTGCAGGGTGCGAAAGCCCTCACAAACCATGGCAAAATGTTTCAACAGTGATCCGTCCATTGCTTCCTGAAGCGATACAAGGGCAACCGGGACATCCCTTGACCCTGCCCAGGCTTTCACTTCGAGGGCTGCAGCATAGGCGTTGTCATGGAAGCCAGCCAGGAGAAGAGTCAGTCGATCCGGTCTCAGTCTGGCGATGGCCGTTTGCTCTGATCCGCCACTGAGAAAAAATACTATTTCGGGGTTGTCATCATCCACTTCCCATTGAATGTCAGGGAAGTGTAAAGCAAGGCGCCTGGTGCCCTCCTGAACGAACATTGTGGAAGCCTGCCGGTTGGAGACGGCGGTCACTTTTACATGCATGGTCATTGGGGTTTCTGTTTGTTTATCCTTCCGTTCTTACATTGTTTCAGGCCATCCCGGACACCTTTTGGAATGCTGTCATTTTTTCTTAAAAACTTCTGACATAAACAGCACCTGGTACAACAGGGCGTTTCCCCAGTATTGCCAGTCATGTTCACCCGGCCGTTCGATATAATCGTGTGGTACGCCATCTTCAAGCAAACGGCGGTTTAATGTACGGTTGGCCTCCAGCAGGAAATCGTCCACCCCGCAATCGATGATCAGGGGAAGATTGTTTTTCTTCATCAGGCCTGTCATATTGGTCACCGAATTGTCGGCCAGAAATTCGGCTCCCTTCTTGATATCGCCCAACACCTGTCCGATCTGTTCAATGAAAAAGCTGTTGCCTTCGGGGGGCAGGTCCCATTGCTGCACGTCCATGTCGACCGCTCCGCTCATGCTGCCCGCCGCAGCAAAAAGGTCAGGGTTGCGTGCAGAAAGATAGAGGGCTCCGTGCCCGCCCATTGACAGACCGGTAATGGCACGCCCACCCTTATCCTGTATCGTGTGGTATTGAGCATCAACAAAAGGGATCACCTCTTTGGTGATATGGGTCTCGTACTGGCTGTTTTCGTTTTCAGGACTGTCAAAATAAAAGCTGAACCTGTCCCCTTCCGGCAGAGCAAAGATGATCTTGTATTGATCGGCAAGTCGCTGCACCAGTCCTTTTTCGGGTGTCATCTCCAGCCAGTTGGTGAAACTGCCCGTAGCCCCGTGAAGCAGGTATATCACCGGATAAGGATCGGAATTGTCATCGTAGCATTCTGGCAGGACAACAGCAGCCGGAAGAGTCCTGTCCATTGATTTGCTGTATATCTCGAGAGTATCGACAGAAGCTGCCAGGCTGTGTATTGTGATGACCAGCAGCAGGGAAAAACCGATGAGAGGCTTCATGTCAAAATGGCTTTACAAAGGTTGTATTTTTAAAGCAGTAAAAACCCAAAAATAACAAATATTCAATCACACGCATCATAACCATCTCCTCACTTTCTTTTTATAACCGAGGTAATGTTTACCAAAGTTATCATACAACAGGCGCTCTTCGCCCGGGATAACCAAAAAGTGGATCAGTACAACATATCCGAATGCGGTCAAAACGGAAAAAATATTTGCGGCAAAGACCCCAATGCCCAGATAAAACAGAAACTTTCCGAGGTACATGGGGTTCCTGGTTTTTGAGAACATCCCTTCGGTGATCAGGTGTGATGATGTTTTCTGTGACAGGGTGGTTTGATGTTTTCTGAACAACGCATATGTTTTGGCCATAACAATCAATCCCGTCAGGGCAATAACAAACCCGGAAAGATTCATAGGATGTGGAATGAACCGATATTCCGGAGCAAGGAACGGGAGTAAAATGATGAGCGTCAAACAGGTTATGTCGATAAGGGGTGATAGACAGGGCCTTAACGTTTCGCGAAGCCGGTTCCAGGAGGGACTGAAAAAAGAATTATTCATCTGGGTTCTTTAGTTTTGACAGGGCAACCTTCGGGTTTATCGTGTTGAATATGGTCTATAAAGATAAGGAATAATAATGGCTATACTTCCTCGCAAAACCCTATTCTGTTTTGGCTTTTAACCCCTCACCCCGAATTTCCAATGACCAATCCGGCACAGAATACAGTTCTGGCGATGTGATCATCCATCCTCCTTAATCCGTTAGTGGGTAAAGGTGCTGGAATATTAACCACCTTTGACGGTAATCAGTTCAAAGTGAATCATTGTTGGACGATTTAAGGCAGGTTTGTTTCTTTTGAGGGATTGGGGTGGTTACATGGCCATTCTTTCAGGCAAATCACTTTTCAGGGATCTTTTAATGTCAAGTACGTTCCTTTGATGTTGCCGGGGCGAAAACATAAATAACTGTTTGCGTGCACCGACATTTGTTTTATTTTATAACTTTGAACTACTGTCATGACAAAGCTAAAATCATTGATCATCATCTTGCTCCTCTTTCTATTGGTCATTCCCCAGGTTTTGGCCCAACGGGTCTATGACCACAGGGGCCGTTACATGGGCCGTGTGCACGATGAAAGGTTCTACGACAGCAGGGGGGTTGTATTGGGCTGGTTAGATGACAACAAGTTATACGATTCAAGGGGCAGAAACCTCGGCAAAATTGAAGACGGCCGACTCTATGATGCCACCGGCCAGTTGTTGGGGTGGGTTGATGGCAGCATGCTTTATGACCGTACCGGCCGCTTTGTTGGCCGCATAGAGGGCGATCTTATTTATGACGGGGCCGGCAGATTTATGGCCCGGGCACATGGCTTGCGGCAAAAGGAAATCGTATTGTTCTTCTTCTTTTATCTGTAATGTCGTTTGGCTATGTGTCAATAAATCCTGTCATGGGCGTTTCGTATTTTAGTAATTAAGTTAATGAATTTGAGTTCCAATACCTGCATTATCCCCTGCCTGATAAAAATTGTTTTCGGCGGTAATAAGCATGCTGAACTTTGGGCTATTGAAAAAGTCTCTGGGTAAAAAAAACCAGCCCCTTCGTAAAGTGCTGGTTTTGTTAACTTTTAAAGAATTCGGTTGGATTTGTTGAACCGGGTTGGAGGTCTCGAGCGGATTCGAACCGCTGTAGGAGGTTTTGCAGACCTCTGCCTAGCCACTCGGCCACGAGACCATTGTTTTGGCAGTGCAAAAGTAATGGATTAAACGGGATTTCCCAAATAATTTCATTCTCAGAACGGTGGCCCTGGCAGTGTCACTGGAGCAATCTCCCGGAAAACGAGCTCATCACCATATTAAAAAAACATGCATACTTCAATTTCCCCCAGGCTGATCAGGGTTTGCCGCTGAATGGCGGATAGGTGTCGGACAGAAACGCCAGGTACACGTTCACCCGCCACATCCAACGCTGCGTGCCCACATTAAAGTCATGCCACCGTTTGGGATATTTGCCAGTGAACAATACAGACCACCATGCCAGAAAGATCAGGACCATGGATGCGATGAGCCGAAAAAACAGAATAAAGCCATGAGGGATCAAACAATATAGCCATCCGAAAAATGTCCGCAGCAACAGATGCCAGCGGTTCAACCGCTCAGGATAGGGCACATCCAATGTTAACCGGGGATCTGATTGTTCCAGCCCAAAAACGGGGTAGCCGTCGGCAAGATGGATCAACCGGGCTTCTACCCGTGCTTCCCAGCGAAAATAGCACACAATAAAATCAAATAAGCTTCGCGGATAGCGGGTGGTAAACAATACTGCCCACCACGCCATAAAGAGGACAACCAGGGAGGCTATTGATACAAAAAACAAAACAAAGTAGTGTGGAATAGCAATGTACAACCAACCGAAAAAGGTTCGCAACAACAGTTCCCCCCTGGAATAGCGCTCCTGATGTAAAACGTCAAAATGGATCATGTTCAATGGTTTTGGTTAATACCGTCATGCTAATATAGAATAAAAGTTTAATCTAAATGATATATGTAAATACTTTTTTGAAATTATTTTAAAATATGGTGTGTTGCTTTATTATATCTTGCCGTTCATCTCCTTTGCAGGGGTTGTGTATAAATCGCCCATACCCTTCCTGAAAAGTCGACCTTCCGGGAAATGCAATGAACCTGCTAAAGAGATGTGGAGCAACCAGCTTTTGAAAGTTCAGCCGGCAGCCAACTGCCTGGCAGCCTGCATCCTTTTAGTTACTGGAATGAACACGCGCAGGATCAGTCTTGGGCACACCATGTTGTGACAAGCATGCCGGACACAAACAGTCGTCATAATTATTCCGCAAATAGGCGAGCTTTTCGGCGGTAAGTGAATAATCCATGCACCAGCAATCGTTGTTGTGCAGACAGAGGAACCTCGTTTCACAGGATGGACAGGTTTTTTCTTTGGCGGTGTCTTTCTCTGTAGGTTGACCTTTTGACATGGCAATTGGCAATATTTATCATCCAACAATCGATACTTACTTGTTTCTCATGGTGAGTTACGAAAATCTGTCTTCCATTTCCATGCTCACACAGCGCATGCTCCCTCCAAGGGGCGGGTTCATTTTTGAAACTTTCACCTTCATTTTCCTGATACCCGGAAAGGCTTCACGTAGGGCATCCAGAATGCGGCGGGCCAGATGCTCAAGCAAATGGCTTTTATTTCCCATGGCTTCCCTGATCCGCTCATATACTGCCTGGTAGTTTACCGTATCCTGCAGGCGATCGGAGGCTTCAGCGATGGATGTATCCACATCGATCTCCAGATCCACCAGGAATCGGTTGCCAATCACCTGCTCCTCCTTAAAGCAGCCATGATAGGCATAAAACTCCATTCCTTCCAATAATATCTTCGCCATTTAAAAAGGGCATAGTTTCGAACAAATATACACGACAATTTTCAATTGACACACACAGACGGATAAAAAACCTCTCAAGGTCTTTCACCCGATCGTTGCTTGTTTATTTATGTTTATCATTTGTCAAAAGATTAATGGTTTAAGGGTTTATAAGTTTAATGGTTTAAAGGTCAAATAGGTTTAATAGTTGAAAGGTTTAAGGGGAAAAATGTACACAATTTATATTCACACGACAGCCCATTTTTTCTTTACTTTTGCAATGTCAGAAGCAGGATGTTGGATGTGGCTAAAATAAGCGAAGATGGAATACAAAGAAAACACTGATAAGGTAACTTCACTGAATTTTATTGAGCAGATCATCACCAGGGACCTGGAAGAAGGCAATACCGGTGGAAGGGTGCACACACGGTTTCCCCCGGAGCCTAACGGCTATCTGCACATTGGCCATGCCAAGTCGATCTGCCTGAATTTCGGGCTGGCCAATAAGTACAATGGCAAGTGCAATCTGCGTTTCGATGACACCAATCCCACAAAGGAAAATGTGGAATACGTCAATGCCATCAAGGAAGATGTGCGATGGCTGGGTTTCGACTGGGAGGACAGGGAGTTTTATGCTTCTGATTATTTTGAGCAGCTTTATGAGATGGCGGTTTTTCTTATCAGGAAGGGGAAGGCTTTTGTTTGTGAGATGAGTGGTGAAGAGATGGCGGCAGCGCGCGGCACACCCGCCATTCCGGGGAAAGAAAGTCCCTGGCGTGACAGGCCTGCGGAAGAGAGCCTTGACCTTTTCGGCCGCATGCGCAAGGGAGAGTTTCCTGACGGCAGCATGGTGCTGCGCGCCAGGATCGACATGGCTTCTCCGAACATGCACCTGCGCGACCCGGTGATGTACCGCATCATGCGGGCCAGCCACCACCGTACGGGGGATCTATGGTGTATCTATCCCATGTACGACTGGGCCCACGGCCAGAGCGACTACCTTGAAAACATCACCCACTCCATCTGCACCCTGGAGTTTGAAGTGCACCGTCCGCTCTACGACTGGTTCCTCGACAACCTGGAGATCACAGAGAACAGGCCCAGACAGTTTGAGTTTGCCCGCCTCAATCTCAATTATACCGTGATGAGCAAGCGCAAGCTGCTGGAACTGGTTGAAGGGGGCCATGTAAGAAGCTGGGACGATCCCCGAATGCCCACTGTCTCAGGACTAAGGCGCCGTGGATTTACGCCAGCCTCCATCCGCATGTTTTCTGACAAGGTGGGCGTTGCCAAAAGGGAGAACGTGATCGACATGGCGCTGCTCGAACACTGCATCCGCGAAGATCTCAACAAGAACGCCCGGCGGGTGATGGGGGTGCTGGATCCTGTAAAACTCATCATCGACAACTATCCCGATGGAAAGGTAGAAGAACTCAACGCCCTTTGCAACCCCGAAAGGCCCGAAGACGGGCATCGCATCGTGCCGTTCAGCAAGACCCTATGGATTGAACGAGGGGACTTCATGGAAGACCCGCCGAAAAAATTCTTCCGCCTCTCGCCCGGCAAAGAGGTACGCCTGAAGTATGCTTACATCATCCGCTGCGAAAGCGTTGACAGGGATGAAAACGGGAAAATCACCGCAATTCACTGCTCTTACGACCCTGAGACCAAAAGCGGCCTGTCTGGCACAAGAAAAGTGAAAGGAACGCTGCACTGGGTGAGTGCCGGTCACGCACTTGAAGCAGAGGTAAGGCTGTATGACAGGCTTTTTGACGTACCCAACCCCGATGACAACCCGGAAGATGTGGACTTCAAAGACAACCTGAACCCAGATTCCCTCAGGGTGGTTAAGGGCCTTCTTGAACCAAGTATCAAGGATGCCCGGGTGGGCAGACGCTACCAATTTGAACGCACCGGCTATTTCTGTGTTGATCCCGACAGCAGACCGGACAACCCGGTGTTTAACCGGACGGTTACCCTGCGCGATTCGTGGGCCAAAATCAACAAATAATTTCAAGGGTCCCATATGCAAGGGGTTGTATGTCCCAAACCAGTCCTTAACCTATTTCAACAAAAATTAACAAAAACAGGTTAAGCCCGGAGGATCTTAAAAAAAGAGAAACCATAAACCAGGAAAAAAAGTTTTTCGAAAAATTGTATCTTTGCACACCTTGGTACTGTCCTGTGGTGTAATTGGCAACACGTCTGATTCTGGATCAGAAGAGTCAAGGTTCGAGCCCTTGCAGGACAACATGAAAATCAGCCATTTGCAGCGTTTTTGCAGGTGGCTTTTTATAACTTGATGTGCTGAACATTTCACCCCCTGTTGTCGTTTTTCAGGCAGTGAAAAGCAAACAAAGTAAATGAACTGGCAAGATTACCTGTTAATCCAAACCCGTAAAGATGACAATTCACACCCTGGTATTCTCAATCGTCATGAGCCTGGGTCTTATGGCTCAATGTCAGAACCCACAAAATGCACAAAACATGAAGGCAGACAAAACAGATAACGATCCCGGGACATACGAGATAGAGAGAACGGATGAAGAGTGGAAAAAGATGCTGAATGATGAGCAGTACCAGATACTCCGCCAAGCCGGTACCGAGCGCCCTTTTACCGGAAAGTACCACGCCAGCTCGCAGGCGGGCATCTACTATTCTGCGGCCACCGGACAGCCCTTGTTTTATTCTGACACCAAGTTTGACTCCGGCTGTGGCTGGCCCAGCTTTTTTGAGCCCATCACCCCGGGGTCAGTGTATTATCGGACCGACAGATCGTATGGCATGATACGTACCGAGGTCATAGATTCTGGCAGCGGCTCGCACCTGGGCCATGTGTTCGACGATGGCCCCCCGCCTACCGGTCTGAGATACTGCATGAACAGCGCCGCGCTGATATTCGTCCCGCTGGAAGAAGAATCACCCCAGCTCGTTAAGGATTACATGGAAAAGCATGCCAGCAAAGAGGAGATACATGCACTGAAAAATATTACCGGCCGATAAAACCACCGGATAAGCTGATGCTTCTGCATCGATCACTTGCTGCACCTTGTCGTCAACCACTGACACACCTTCAATATTGGGGGCCAAGAGGTCCGGAATAAACTATTGCTTTGTTTGAATATATTCAGAAAACAAAAAAACATGTATTTTTGTTTCCCCGCTTATCGAACACCAACAATATTAAACACACTTCATTGCCACAAGCTGTGCATATGAATGACCTCCCGCGCCCATCAGGGTATCAGTTTTACCGACTGTCAGTTGCCCTGATCGTATTCATGACATCCGCGTGCCTGGTGTATGCTACTGAAAAGGGCAATACGGAAATCCCGGTGAACCCCCGCACAGTACCTGAGTACGACACCATCGCAGGTGTTGTAATGTATTGGAATCCCGGAAGTTCATCGTACGACCAGATTGTCACTGCCGTGGTCAACGGGATACAGTCGCAGGCCACCGTATTTTTGCAAACCAACAACACCGGGCACCAGCAAAACATGATCAACACGTTCACGGCACATGGAGTGCCAATGGACAACATTGTATTTATAGAAGTATATGGTGACAGGATCTGGATCCGGGATCATGGCCCGTTCAGCATTTACGATGATGGGGAGCTGGCATTCGTAGGGTTCGACGACCTGGCCACCGGTCATGCAGACCAGGATCTGCCCGAGCGCCTGGCGAATTACTGGAACCTGAATTATTACGATTTTTCCCACATCATTTTTGACGGGGGAAACTATTTGGTTGACAGCCACAACCAGATGTTTGCCACCGACCGGTTGTACACCAACAACCCTTCCATCGCCACAGAAGAAATAGACAATATCCTGGAAACATACATGGGCATCACCTCTATTCATACGTTCAGCGCGTTGAGCAACGACTATTGGGGCCACCTGGATATGCAGGTCAAACTTTTGAATGACACCACTTTTATTATCAGTACGGTGGATCCATGGCATGATGACTACCCAATCCTGCAGGACAACCTTGCCATTTTACATTCCCTTGAGCACCCTGAGGATAAAACATATCAGGTTGCACAAATCCCCAAAGCACAGAACTGGAAGACATATATCAACAGCCTCATTGTGAATGATGCTGTTCTCGTACCCATATACAATGACCACCGGGATGTGACGGCTCTCTCCACATACGAAGCGCTAATGCCGGGTAAAACCATCATTGGTATTGACTGCAATGCAATGATCGGGTGGGAAGGGGCAATTCATTGCATAACCAACCAGTTGCCCCCTTTTCAAGCCATCGACGACCAGGGCCCGTTTACCATTTCGTTTTCTGTTTCCTCAACCGGTGGTATACCGCTGGACAATGCAGTTATAACACTGAACGGACAACAAAACACACCCGGCGATTATGAATTTATTGATCAGGAACCAGGCACTTATGCATTTTCAGTTCAACACTTATGTAACGCAACCTATTCGGGCGAGATAACAGTTGCAAATGAGAACATCAACATCGATGTTTTTCTTGCTTCCGTTGCTGGTGATGCCAACGGCGATGAAGTGGTGGATGTCCTTGACGTTGCTGCCATTACAAACCACTTCATGGGGAATGTTCCCGAACCGTTTTGCTTTGACAACGCAGACGTGAACAACGACGGTGCCATTGATGTCCTGGATGTAATTGGCACCGTAAATATCTTTATGCGGGGCGGGCAAGATCCATTCATCACAACTGGCACAGAAAGTGTATCACGATATTCTCCGGACAGCACAACCCGAAATCAGAAAAAAGCTGTTGACGCCATTCGCATTATCGACGGACCCGATCCCACCATTGGCCTGCTTTCGTTCAATATCCTCGAACAAGACGATTATGTGGTAACATTTATTTGTCCCGAAGGACAAACGGTAAGGAAGGTCACAATTCCGGCCTGGTTTACCGGCACATACGATATCCCTGTCGACCGTCGCAGCATGCAGGAAAGCCATTACACAATCCGGATAACGGGCAAAAGCCGCATGCAAGTGCTGGAACAAAACATCGACCTCGAACAATAACGAAAAAATTGAACGACCTGATTAACCGGTGGTCTCCGTGAGCCAGGGCCTTGCCGGAGAACCGTACCCGCCAAGGCCTCTTTCAAACCACTGAAAACCAAATGGGTTGTCAGTGGCCGGAAAGTTATTCATATCAAATCCCAATATCAATAGCCGGCACGCACGATTTTACAACTCTGTAAATCGTCAGCTAAAAGTTTACCAGTAAAGGGTTAAATTTAATGTGTGGTTTTTAAAGTTATGTATCACTAAACACCACACGGAAATGGAAGAAAAGAACAAGAAACCAAGTGCTGATCAGGTTGTAAAATCTATCAAGCGACAGACCCGTCGTAAGTTCACGGCAGAGGAGAAGATTAAAATAGTTTCGGAAGCGCTGCGAGGTGAGGATACCATCGCTGCAGTGTGCCGAAAATATGGCATTCACCAAAACAATTATTTCAAGTGGAGCAAGGAGTTTATTGAAGCGGGCAAGCGAAGGCTCAGTGGCGATACTTTGAGGGAGGCCACACGAGAT
>SLCY01000034.1 GCA_007125585.1 Bacteroidales bacterium | reverse complement strand
GAGGTTTTTACATTTACCGACACTGAGGTTGATGGGCTGGATGAAGGCATCTGGTATTACATGGTTCGTGCCCATTTAACCGATGTTACTGTGGAGTGCCCTGAACCTGATGTTGTATCGGGACCTGTTTCCACGTTGTGGCTGGGGGTGGAGATCCAAGCCCAAACCGAGAATCAGCTGGCTTTTAATGTGTTTTATGACAGGGATCCAGAGGCAGATGGCTATACCCTGCAACAAATGCTTCCGGGCGAAGAAAACTTCACTGATATTCCAGATCCTGTTCCGCCAAGCCCTTTTACTCATGACCTGTCCGGCGAACTGCCCCTGGCCGGTGAGCTGCGATTCCGGATGAAAGGCGAAGAAGCAGGGGAGGAATTCCACTCCAACGAAGTGGTGATCTCCATTGATCCGGAAATAAACATCCCAAATGCATTTCGACCGCAGGTTGGCCTGCCGGAGAACAGGACCTTTAAGCCCCGGTTTGTGGGATTTGCACCAGAGTACACCATCACCATTTATGACCGCAACGGACTGGAAATATTTTCTTCCGATCATTCCCATGATGCTGAATGGGATGGGACAATCCATGGCCCCAACGGCCGTCCGGCAAGTGAAGGTGGGTACATTTACCGCATCCGCTATACATACGGTAACCACGGCATTGAAAGTGGTGAAAAACACGGCGTGGTTTACCTGGTGAGGTAAAATAGATGTTGTGACGTTTGATTGCCAATCCTGTTTTTAAAAAACCAAATGGATCCGGTAACCCTTTTCGGCAAAATATAAACCCCGGATTGGCCACTAGGGGATCCATGAATTTTTAATGAACAACAGGGTTGATTAATATTATCCCCTCCACAGCAGGCGGGCTGGCCAACCCAACCCCATTTCTTTAAGATGGCCCCGTCTGACAGAGGCAGCACCCGGGCTGCCTGCAGTGATCTGAAAGTGCTGTTACCAGAGATGTAAACGGGCAGTCTCCCGGCAGGTGCCTTTTTATGCTTTTTTAAAAGGGATTCTTGCATATTTTTCCTACTTTTGCACACTAAAATCAAAGCAGCGCCATGCAATCCGACCACGAAAAATTTACAGGCGAAGGACTGACATACGACGACGTATTGTTAAGACCCGCCTACTCCCGGATGTTGCCCCGCCAGGTGGATATCACCACCCGGTTTTCACGAAATATCAACCTGCGCATTCCAGTGGTTTCTTCGGCCATGGATACCGTTACTGAGTCGCGGATGGCCATCGCCATGGCCCAGGAAGGCGGCATCGGGGTGTTGCACAAGAACATGAGCATCGAGGATCAAGCCATCAAGGTGCGCAAAGTGAAACGCTCGGAGAACGGCATGATCATCGACCCCATCACGCTGCATGAAGATGCTCTCGTTGGAGATGCATTACAGATCATGAAGGATAACAAGATCGGCGGCATCCCGGTCGTGAGCGACGGCAACAGGCTGGTAGGCATTGTCACCAACAGGGACCTGCGATTCGAAAAAGACCACAGCCGGCCCGTAGCTGATGTGATGACCAGTGAAAAACTCATCACCACCACAGAGTTTATCGACTTTGAAGTGGCTGAAGAAATATTGCAGGAACACAAGATCGAAAAGCTGCCGGTGGTCGATGCAGACTATCACCTGGTAGGCCTGATCACCTATCGTGACATCATCAAGATCAAAGAGCGGCCCAATGCCTGTAAAGATGTGCGTGGCAGGCTGCGTGTGGCGGCAGCCGTCGGGATAACCCCCGATACCATGGACAGGGTCAAAGCATTGGTGGCCGAGGACGTTGACGCAGTGGTGGTCGATACCGCCCACGGACACTCAAAAGGGGTGATCGAGATGGTGAAAACCATCAAGAAGGCATTCCCTCAACTCGACCTTGTTGCCGGCAATGTGGCCACAGCCGAAGCCGCCAACGATCTCAGAAAAGCTGGGGTGGACGGCGTCAAGGTGGGCATCGGGCCCGGCAGCATCTGTACCACCAGGATCGTCGCTGGTGTCGGGGTGCCCCAGCTGACAGCCATCTATGAGGTTGCCAGAATGCTTGATGGCTCAGGGATCCCGGTAATAGCAGACGGCGGTATCCGGTATACCGGCGATATCGTCAAAGCAGTCGCCGCAGGGGCCTCCTCCGTCATGGCCGGATCCATGTTCGCCGGCGTAGAGGAATCACCCGGCGAAACCATCATTTACGAAGGCAGAAAATACAAAACATACAGAGGCATGGGCAGCATCGAAGCCATGCAACAAGGTTCCAAAGACCGTTACTTCCAGGATGTGGAAGACGATATAAAAAAACTGGTCCCTGAAGGGATCGTCGGCAGGGTACCCTATAAAGGGACCCTGTCAGAAGTGATCCATCAAATGGTGGGCGGCCTGCGTGCAGGAATGGGCTATTGCGGTGCAGCCAACATCGAAGAATTACAGAAAGCACGGTTTATCCGCATCACCAGCGCAGGCGTCAAGGAAAGCCATGTGCATGACGTGACAATCACCAGTGAAGCACCAAACTACAGCAGATAAAATAATCTTATTCATGTATAACAATACATAACAAAAAAATGAAAAATATGCGTTTCTTGTTCGTATTGATCATCAGCATCTTGCTCCCAGGGCCTAAGCTTGGCCTTGCATTGCAACCAGATGACACGGTGTTGGTCCGTATTGACGACATTGAGATTACCAAATCTCATTTTGAAGAGGTTTACAGGAGGAACAATGTTGAAGTGACCCTCGCAGAACCCCTGGAAGTAGAAGAATACCTTGAGATGTATATCAACTTCAGGCTGAAGGTGATGGAGGCCAGGAACCTTGGTTTGGATACCAATGAGGCTTTCATTAAAGAGCTGAATGGGTACAGGGATCAGCTGGCAGAGCAATACCTGGAAGACAGGGATGTGACAGAGCAACTGGTGGAAGAGGCCTGGGAAAGGTCTCAATACGACATCAGGGCGTCCCATATCCTGATGACCCTTGATGCCCATGCACCGCCCGAAGACACACTTGCAATCTATCAGGAGATCATGGGCGTGCGCCAGCGCATCATTGACGGGGAATCATTCGCAGACCTGGCAAGAGAGGTTTCCGATGACCCCTCGGCCCGCGACCAGGAAGCCACCGGCTATCGGCCGGCCCGCAGAGGCAATGCAGGCGATTTGGGCTACTTTACCGTGTTCAACAGGGACTATCCACTTGAAAGCGCAGCATACAATACCCAGGTGGGGAAAATCTCCATGCCTTTCCGGACAAACTTTGGCTACCACCTCGTAAAAGTGACCGATAGGCTGCCTGCCATGGGCACCGCAACGGTAGCCCACATTATGCTGATGACACCCCCCGGGACAGCAGAAGAAGAACTCATCGACAAAGAAGAGAAAATTCATGATCTTTATGACAGGCTGAGATCAGGAGAAGACTTTGGTGAGCTTGCGAAAGAGTATTCGGAAGACAGACCATCGGCCGAACAAAACGGAAAAATGCCCCCCTTTACCACCAACAGGATCGTGCCTCAGTTTATTGAGACCATCAACAAACTGCAGGAACCTGGAGATATCTCCCAGCCCATAAAATCTGACTTTGGCTGGCACATTGTGAAACTGGTAGAGAGAATTCCACCGCCGCCCTATGATGAAGCTTATGGCGACCTGAAACAAAAAATTCAGCGTGAGGCCCGCTCAAAGCTGGGAGAAGAAGCAATGATCGAAAGACTGAAAAAAGAGTATGGGTTTGAGGACAACCAAGAGGCGCTGCGGGCTTTTTATGATGTTGTGGATACATCAATTTTCGAGGGTCAGTGGGACAAAGACAAGGCAAGCCACCTGGATGAACAGCTTATCCGCTTCAGCACCCGGGTATTTACCCAGCAGGACTTTGCAAACTATATTTACGGGAACCAGCGCAGACAAAATCCCAGGAAAATTTCCAACTACATATATAGGCTATACAAGCAATTTGTTGATGAAGTCATTCTGGCATATGAAAAAGCACAGCTGGAAGAGAAATATCCCGAATTCAAAAAGGTCATGAAAGAGTATCATGATGGCATCCTTCTCTTCGAAATTACGGACCAAAAAGTTTGGTCAAAAGCCACTGCCGATACCACAGGACTTAAGACGTTTTTCGAAGAAAACAAAAGCCATTACCAGGCAGATAGTTTAAGTGAAGTACGTGGCATGGTTATTGCCGACTATCAAAACCACCTTGAGCAAGAGTGGATAAAAGCATTAAGAAGAAAATATGATATCTGGATAAATGAGGAGTTGCTGGAGGAGATCTCCATTGACTAAAGGAAGTTATGGCGAAAACCCTGTTTTTTGAAAGTTTCCCGTGCGCACGCACCCCATTGCTGCTCATTGTCAGTTTGTTTTTGGCCATGAGTGCCTGCAACATGCTGGAGCGACGTGCCGACGATATCCTGTTGGCCAAAGCGTATAACAACCGTCTTTATTACGAAGACATCCACAATATCATTCCACAGGGAGCCAGTCCCGCAGATAGCGCGGCCATTATTCAGAGATATGTCGATCGCTGGATCCAGCAGCAGGTTTTTCTTTACCACGCGATGCAAAGGCCCCCAGCCCAAATACAGGACTTTGAACAAAGGGTAACCGACTACCGGAATGCCCTGATCATCCATGCGTATGAGAATGAACTGACCCGGCAAGAGATGGACACGCTCGTAACAGAGGAAGAGATCAACCGGTACTATGAACAGAATATCCCGCACTTCACCCTTAAAGACAATATCATACAGGCAAACTATGTGAAAATGCCCTTGACTTTTGACAACCATTCGATTGTAAGATCGTTGTACCGGACCGGTGATGATGATCAACTTCAGGAACTTGAGAATTTTTGCCTGGAAAATGCAGCGACCTATTATATTGGACGGGACAGCTGGATGGTTTTTAATGATATCCTTGCAGATATGCCGCTTGACCTTGACGATCAGGCAACCTATTTACGCAACAATCGTTTTGCGGAAATAACAGACGACCATTACCGTTATTTTTTATACATTCACGATTACCGGCTGAAAGGTGATGTTTCTCCGGTAGATTTTGAACGGGAAAATATCCGTATGCTGATTATGGGCCGAAGAAAGCAGGAGTTTATTCAGGAAAAGCGTCGTGAGTTGATCAATAAGGCCACTGAAGCCAGTCGAATTGAGACCTATTATTGAGCTTCCATGCATTGCGAGATACAAGATTATTTTTACGAAAAACAATGAACCGATGAAGATAATGATCAGATGTTTTGCTGTTGTTTTACTGTTCCTTTTGGGAACTTCTGATGATGGCTCTTCCCAGGAAAGGGTTGTGATAGACCGGGTGATTGGAGTGGTTGGGAACACTGCCATCCTGCAGTCGGACCTTGTGGAGCACAGGCGCCAGGTAGAGGCCCAGGGTGTTGACCTCGGACCAAATCCCTATTGTGTATTGCTCGATGACATGATGTTTCAGAAGCTTCTTTTCAACCAGGCCATCATAGATAGTGTAGAAGTCAGCGACACACAGATCGAACAGGAGATCGAAAGAAGATTGCGCTTCTTTATACAACAGATTGGCTCCCGCGAGCGACTGGAAGAGTATTATGGCAAGTCGGTGGAGGAACTGCGTGAAGAATTCTGGGATCCCATCAGGGAACAACTGATCAGCCAGAGGATGGAGTCGGAGATCACCAGGAATGTTACCGTAACCCCATCTGAAGTGAGGGAATATTTTGATAACCTGCCGGAAGATGATATCCCGATGGTGGAGAGTGAAATGTCGTTGGCAAAGATAATGATCGAACCTGCTGTCGAACAGGAGGAGATAGATGCAGTGATAGAACGGTTGCAAGGTTTTCGCCAGCGGATAATGGATGGCGAAAGTTTCCGGACCCTGGCCATATTGTATTCTGATGATGCGGCTTCCGCACGTCGGGGTGGCGAACTGGGCTTTTATTCGCGTGGTGACCTCCATCCGGAGTTTGAGGCTGTTGCCTTTAACCTTCATCCCGGGGAAGTGTCTGATATTGTCGAGACACGATCGGGGTTCCATATCATTGAACAGATTGAACGCAGGGGCGAACAGGTCAACGTAAGGCATCTGTTGCTTCGTCCGCAGGTGTCAATCGAAGTGGAGCAACAAACAAGAAACAAACTCGACAGTATCCGGACCCTCATCATGAGCGAAGAGATGACTTTTGCAGAAGCTGCAAGAAGGTTCTCCGACCACCCGACTGGCCGTAGCGGAGGAACCATCCTGAACCCTTATACCGGCACTACCCGTTTTAAAACCGAAGAAATGGATCCAAACCTGTTTTTCGTGGTAGATCGCCTCGAGGTAGGGGAAATATCGCGGCCCATACAAACAATGACGGACGACGGCCAGCCGGCCTTTCAAATAGTAACTGTCAGGGAACGTATAGACCCACACCCGGCAAACCTGAAGCAGGATTATGACTTCATCCAGAAGCTGGCCCAGCAGGAGAAAAGAAAAGAGGCGATCAACAGGTGGGTCATCAGAAGGTTGCAAAGCACCTATGTATCCATCGATGAAGATTATAAAGATTGCGACTTTGACATTCCCTGGCTGCAATAATTTTTTTGAATTGATACACTATTTTTTGTTTTGATATGAAATATTCTTCTGATGTTGAAGCCCTCGATGCGATGGCCGAAAAATACCGGTTGCTGCGAGAAGAGATCGGCAAGGTCATCATAGGGCAAGACGAGGTGGTAAAAAACGTACTCATTTCCATATTCAGCAGGGGCCATTGCCTGCTGGTTGGCGTTCCCGGTCTGGCCAAGACCCTGCTTGTGAATACCATTTCGAAGGTCCTGGGACTTAAATACAGCCGCATTCAGTTTACGCCCGACTTAATGCCCTCCGATATCATAGGTACGGAAATACTGGACGAGACCCGCAACTTCCGATTTGTGAAAGGCCCCCTGTTTGCCAATATCATTCTGGCCGATGAGATTAACAGGACACCCCCGAAAACGCAGTCCGCCCTGTTGGAGGCCATGCAGGAACGTTCCGTAACCGCTGCGGGGACAACCTACCGCCTGCAAGACCCTTTCTTTGTGCTTGCCACCCAGAACCCCATTGAGCAGGAAGGTACATACCCCCTTCCTGAAGCACAGCTTGACCGTTTCATGTTCAACGTGTATCTTGATTACCCGAGTTTTGAGGAGGAGATACTTGTGGTGAAAAGCACCACTTCAGATAAAATCGTTGATCTGCAGGTCGTTATGCAGGCCGATGAGATCCTGTTCTTCCAGGACCTCGTCAGGAAAGTGCCGGTTACCGATCATGTGATGGAGTATGCGGTTAATCTTGCAGCCAGAACACGTCCCGCCACGGAAAAGGCGCATCCGATGGCCAACGAATACATCCACTGGGGCGCCGGCCCCAGGGCTTCACAGTACCTGATCATCGGGGCCAAATGCCACGCTGCACTCAACGGCAAGTATGCACCGGATATTGAAGATGTGAATGCCATCGTCAATGCTGTCCTCCGGCACCGTGTCGTTAGAAACTTCAAGGCCGAAGCCGAAGATGTCTCCGTAGAACAGATCGTTGAGGGGTTTTTGGAATAATAACCAGTGCTAAAATCTACGGCACCTTACATCAGCACATTTTTCAATTAGCCAATTAGCCAATTAGCCAATTAGCACATCAGCACATTCTTCAATCAGCACATTAGCACATCAGCTAATTAGCACATTCTTCAATCAGCACATTAGCACATTCTTCAATTAGCCAATTAGCCAATTAGCACATCAGCACATTAGCACATTCTTCAATTAGCCAATTAGCCAATTAGCACATCAGCACATTCTTCAATTAGCCAATTAGCTAATTAGCTAATTAGCACATTATTTTAAATTTTTGTTTGGATACGAAAAAAATATATTATCTTTGCACTCCCCATTTGGCATATTTTTAATGCGATGGTTTTTTAGTGGGGGTTAAGATCTTTGAG
>SLCY01000048.1 GCA_007125585.1 Bacteroidales bacterium | reverse complement strand
TCTTTGGACACCGGTCATTCCGGCATGACTGCCAAAAGGTCGGACGGGTGGATACCCGACGATCCGCAGTTTGATGCACAATGGCACTATCTTAACACCGGACAGCATGGCGGAACACCCGGTGCCGATATCAGCCTTCCGCAAGCCTGGGAAATAGAAAAAGGCAACACGGATGTTATCGTAGCCATTGTTGATGGTGGGATAGATCATAACCACCAGGACCTGGCCGGAAACATGTGGGAGGAGATCGGGTACAACTTTGTCTATGACTCACCGGTCATTGAGCCACACAACCATGGAACGCATGTGGCAGGAACAGTTGCTGCCGTAAACAATAACAACATCGGCGTTTCAGGTGTTGCCGGCGGATCAGGTGCCAATGACGGCGTACGGCTGATGTCGGCACAAGTCTTTGCTTCAGCCAGCAACGGGGGGTTTCATATAGCACCGGTATATGCTGCTGACAATGGTGCCGCCATCTCACAGAACAGCTGGGGTTACACATTCGCCGGCTATTATGAGCAAAGCGTCCTGGACGCCATCGACTATTTCAATACGCATGGCGGCGGCGATGCCATGGAAGGGGGCATCACCATCTTTGCGGCGGGCAACAGCGACTCTTCTGCAGATTACTATCCAGGGTATTATTCAGGCTGTTTTGCAGTGGCGGGGACAAACAACGAAGATGCCAAGGCCTGGTATTCAAACTTTGGCGACTATATCGATGTTTCCGCACCTGGCGGGGAAACGGGCAGCGTTGTCCAGCGCGGGGTGCTCAGCGCCCTGAACAATGACCAGTATGGCTTCTATCAGGGAACCTCTATGGCATGCCCCCATGTTTCAGGTGTCGCTGCACTGATCCTTTCACTGGTATATGGTGAGTTGTCGGCCGGCGATGTGGCTGAGATCCTCACCATGACCACCGACAACCACTATGCAGCCAATCCAGGTTACCCCGGCCTTTTGGGCAGCGGGAGACTAAACGCCTATGAGGCCCTGCAGCTTGCCGAACTGTTCCTGATCCTGCCTGCCAACCCGTCGAACTTTACAGCAGCTGGCGTTTCAGATTCAGAGATAAGCCTGAGCTGGGAAAAAAACAATGAGGGTCACGATGTGATGCTGGCATGGAGCCACGATGGCACATTCGGCGCGCCGGAAGAAGGAACTGTCTACGAGGCCGGAGAAGATATTCCCGGCGGGGGACAGGTTCTATATCTTGGCGATGGCACCACCTTCAGTCACCTGGGGCTGGATGCATCCACACAGTATCATTACAGGATCTGGTCAGCCGACGACCAATATCTTTATTCGTACGGCCGCAACACGGAGGGCCGCACCCTGTGCGGGGTGGAACCCCTGCCTGTAAACGAAGGGTTCGATGGGGGCGATGTGCCCTACTGCTGGGAGTTTGACCCTCACCAGGGAAACTGGCAGTTATCAACCTCACAGGGCAATCCTGCCCCGGCCATGCTGTTCAACTGGAGCCCGTCACTCACCAACTACTCATTCTCCCTGATCAGTCCGCCCTATGATGGCGACATTCCCGGAAGCGCCATCGCCCTTGAGTTTGATATCATGCTCGACAACTACTCCACCAACACGGTAGAAGAAATGAGCGTTGAGGTGTTCGATGGAGAAGGATGGAACCAGGTGCTGGCGTTTGACAATACCGGTGGCGACATTGCCTGGGATTCACATCTCGTCGATATTACCCCTTATGCCATCGACAATGTCTTTATGGTCAGGTTCCGGGCCCACGGGGCCAACTCCTTTAACCTGAATTACTGGGTGATAGACAATTTTAAACTGTACTCCTACTCCTGTCCGCCCCCATACGAACTGGCCGCGGAAAACATTACCTACGAAGGGGCGGAAATTTCCTGGACCGCCGTGGGCGACGAGAGCAGCTGGGATATAATATGGGATGAACAGGGCTTCAACCCTGAGCACGAAGGGAACCATGTTGAAGGCCTCGGAGAGACTTTCTTCCTGCTTAGCGGGCTGGAGGTGATGACGTATTACGATGTCTATGTGCGCGCTGACTGCGGCGACGACGACATCAGCGCATGGGCGGGGCCCCTGGGTTTCCAGACCCTTGCCACTTGTCCCGCACCCGGCGACATTTTTGTAGAGCATATCAACGCATTGTCGGCTGAGATATCCTGGATCCCCGAGGGTGAGGAGGAGTTGTGGGACATACTGTGGGATGAGTCGGGATTTAACCCGGATACAGAAGGAAATCTCATCGAAGGGGTCACAGAAAATCCCTATTTGCTTGAAGGACTGTCAATAGTAACCGAATATGATGTCTACGTGCGTGCCTTTTGCAGCGAGGATGATGAGAGCATATGGACCGGCCCGGTTACCTTTACCACCCCCTGCGATGTTTTTCAGCTGCCGTTCGCAGAAGATTTTGATGGACCCTCTGTCGATTGCTGGGAGTTCCCCGAAGGTCAGGGTAACTGGCGGTTCGGGACATCCTATGCCCCGCCATCATCCGAAAGCGGCCCCCCACACGCCTACTTCTCATGGACCCCGTCTTTGACAAACTATTCGCACAGCCTTGCCAGCCCTGTCATTGACCAGGGAAGTACCAGCAGTCCCGTGATGATCGACTTCATCGCCTTTTTGAACAATTTCGACAACAACAACCTGGAACAATTGTCGGTCGAATACAAGACCGCTCCCGAAACGGAATGGACACTGATCGAAACATTCAACAACCAGGGTGTCGGGTCAGGGAGCCAGGAGTTCATCAGGACAGAACAGGTGTTGCATGGTGTTGTGGGACAACACTTCCAGGTCCGCTTCAGGGCCCACGGCCAAAACAGCTTCAGCATCAACGCATGGTCGGTCGACGATGTTTTAATATATGTGGATGAGGACTTCGAAGACCAGTATTATACGGTGACTTTCGATGTCCGCGACACCGACGGCAACCCCATCAATGATGCAACCATCATAATGGAAGATGCTGAAAACGACCCCGGCAACTACGTTTTTGAAGAGATACCGCCCGGGACCCACAACTTCACCGTTTTAAAAGATTGCCATCCGGTGGTGGAAGACTCACTGACGGTGACAGACAATGATAAAGTGGTGGAAGTCACACTCACGAACCTGCCCGGCGATGCAAACGGCGACGGCATCGTGGATGTCCTGGATGTGATCGCCATCAGCAACTATCATACCGGACTGCACAACGGATTCTTCTGCTTTGAGAACGCCGATGTCAACCAGGATGGGGTGATAGATGTCCTGGATGTGATCGCCACGATCAATTTGACATTGTAAAGAATTCCTCAGAAAAAAGATTTGCAGGCTGTTTGTCCGACCGACTGGGTTAATCATGAACAAGAATCTGTGCAAACAATACTTTTGGTTGCTGAATTGATTGGTTTTATATATTGACTAGCGCCTTTTAACATGTGCAAAAAAATCATTTTATCGTTTCTGAGCCTGTATTGGATAGGTTCCATGTTTGTCTTTGCCGGTGACAACATCATGAAGATCCATGATATCACTGCGACTGCCGGAGATGTCATCACCGTTGAACTGGAAATCATCAATGATGATGAATTTGTCGGGTTTAACCTTGATATCCCTCTGCCCCCCGAGTTTGATTATGTTGAAGGTACAAGCGCGCTGCACAGGGATGTCGACCACTTTTTTTCTTTTGACATCATTGATGGCAATACAGTGCGTATGATGAGCGCGTCCTTTACCGTCACCCCCTTTGTAGGTAATGATGGTGTTGTCGTTTCCTTTGACCTGAAAACCCCTGTCACTGCAGGTTCGTATACGTTGGACATCTTAAATGCCGTGATTGTTAGCTCAGATGTTGAAAATATACTGACAGGGGTCATCCCCGGAACCATTACCCTTGAGCCCGAGGAATACATGCTGACCCTTACTGTTGACCCTGAGATGGCAGGTGTCGTTGAGGCGGACCCTGACCAGGAATATTACACCATGGGCGACCTGATCGAACTCAGGGCCATTGCGTATGAAGGCTATCTCTTCGATGGCTGGGACGGGGACGCAGAACACCTTGACGATGCCACGGCTGCCGAAACGACACTGACCATGCCCGCCGGTGATGTGGAACTCACTGCTGCCTTTGTGCTGCAGGACTACAGCCTCACTGTATTTACAGACCCCGCAGGGTCGGGTGATGTCGAGACAGAGCCTGACCAGGATGCCTACAACATGGGCGACCTGATCGAACTCAGGGCCATTGCGCATGAAGGCTATCTCTTCGACGGCTGGGAAGGGGACACAGAACACCTTGACGATGCCTCGGCTGCCGAAACGACGCTGTCCATGCCCGCCGGAGATATCGGCCTGACAGCCAAATTTATTACGGATGATACCGCCATTGCGGAAACAGATATTGCTGGCTTCAGACTTTTTCCCAATCCCGCACGATCTACCCTTTTTATCGTGTCAGAAGGGCCGTTTATCAGGGAAGCAACAGTTGTCGACATGCTCGGAAAAGTGGTATACAGTCAAAGTGTCCAGGGCCACCGTCATGAAATAGATGTTTCCGGATTCAGGACAGGCAACTATTTTATCTGGATAACCAGTGAAGAAAAGCTTCAAACCCAGCGTATACAAGTCATCCGATGATTTATGTTCAGGTGCCCATAAATTAATTTTGTCGAATTAATTGGGTTTTATGTATTTTTATTATATTTTTGATTAAAATATTTCTGTGAGGCGGACTGCTTTCAAACCGGAAGGGTCATATTACGAAACATTGCGGAAATGACAACCATTATCAAAAGAAGCTAAATAAGATTATTATTTACCAATTAAAACTTCCTGTCATGAGAAAATTGTTTATCATTCTTTTCGTTGTCTTTTTCTCCGTCAATTTATTTGCACAAAACCAGGATCGTGGGGAAGCGGAGCAGTTGTCAATTATCATTTCGGCGGGGTATCTTCCCAAGTCGTCCTACAATGCGCTGACGCAAAGCGTTGCCATTAACAATCTTTTGTTTAAAAGGGTCGGCTTTTACGCTTCTCTGCAGTTTGGCCTGGATTCCGATTATTTTTCAAACATTTTGGGCATTACCGGCACCATTCATGAAAATGTTTATCTCTATGGTGGCATGGACTTGTTTAGCAAGCGAGGTTTTGTGAATAAACAGTTCAACAACAGGAAAGAAGTTGGCGTGGGGATCATACCACACCCGAATATCGTCGTTAAAGGCGGGTATTCTTTTACTGCTGGATTTATATTTGGTGCTGGACTGAGAATTCCCCTGACGTGGGTTCCGGGCAGTAACTGATCCTTTTGATACATAGGATGCGTAACTTATAAGCAAGCATTGCAAAATATGCCAAATGCAATTGTCTTGCTGAACTTATAATGTCAGGAGGTTTTTGACGGCAATGATACACCAAGCCACCCGCAAGAAACTCATTGTGGGTGGCTTTTTTCTTGATTTTTTTGCAAATCGCATTTATTGTGTAATTTAAACGACTGTTTGTATGGTGCTAATTAATGTTTCAGCAACCCATTCGATCGTTTATCTCTCTTATCCAAGCGTTAAACGGGCTTTTAAAGGAAAGGCCTTCTGAAAGGTATCCATATTGTTTTGCCTTTTCCATCCAGTTGAGGATGAATGACTTTGCTTCAGCATGAATTGTTTACTTCTTTAAAGGCACCGATAGCTGGAATACCCTACCCGGAAGCCCGATGAAAGGCTGGGTATATATAGAATAAACATTACTGGAGAAGTCATTGGTTGATGGGGCGGATCTATGAAACAGGTTTTTATAGCACGAAATAAGCGTCATGAAAGCGCTAAATCTGGGGCATTTGCTGACGATACTGCTTTTTTGCCGTACATCCTATTCGCACAGAACAGGTCTTAGTATTTTCTGGAGCTCAACCCCGAAAAGATCTCTACCGGCATCTTGTATGACATGGCCTTTCCCCGTGCCCGGATCGATGCCTACGACGGAACTGCCAACACCAGGACGGCCGGCCGTGCTGACTGGCGGTCGATTTTTGCTGCAGCAGTACCCTGGTTTTACGGATGAAGTGTAGTATTTTCGAGGTTCTGAGCTGTTTGTGGGGCAAGGCACTCGCTGTGGCGGGTGCTTTTTTATAGACCTCTAAATAAAAAACCAGCCACCCACGATTTTTTCGTAAGTGGCTGTTTCTGTAGTGGGCCCAGCTGGGCTCGAACCAGCGACCAACTGATTATGAGTCAGCTACTCTAACCAACTGAGCTATGGGCCCGTATGTTGGCCGGAACCGCCCCGGGACCAGCCGTTTTGGGATTGCAAAGTTACATATTATTCTCCTTATTTCGAAAAAGTTTTTTTACTTTGCCAAATGACCATCCGCAACATCATTTTCGACCTCGGCGGCGTACTCCTCAATATCGACTACCAGGCCACCATCAATGAATTCAAAAAACTGGGGATAAATAATTTTGATGATTTGTTTACCCAGGCTGCACAGATTCAGCTCTTTGACCAGTTTGACAAAGGTGAGATCTCCCCGGGCAGTTTTCGTGATGAGCTTCGCCGCATCTCAGGTGTGCCGCTACAGGATGAGGAGATCGACAAGGCATGGAATGCCATGTTGTTTGATTTGCCGGCCAAACGCATTGCCCTGCTTGAACTGGTTAGGAAAAACTACCGTACTTTCCTTCTGAGCAATACCAACGCCATTCACTACCCCGCCTATACGGAGTACCTCGAAACACGATATGGTTTCTCAGACCTGAGTGCCCTTTTTGAAAAACAATACCTTTCTTTCAGGATCGGTATGCGCAAGCCCGACAAGGAAGTGTATGGCCTCGTCCTTGATGAAAATGGCCTGAAACCTTCGGAAACCTTGCTGATTGATGACTCATTACAGCATGTTGATGGGGCAAGGGAGGCGGGGCTGCATGCTGTCTGCCTTGATGTGGAAAAGACAGAGGTGAGTGACCTTTTCAACAAAAACGCTTTTCTATCTCATCCAGTGCCCGGTTCAGATCTTCCAGGGTGTCGGCCGTGACCAGTTGCAACCGGTAAGGCCTGAAATGGGGGATGCCTTTAAAGTACTGACAGTAGTGTTTGCGCATCTCAAACAGGGCTGTACGTTCTCCCTTCCATTGTACCGACATCTCAACATGCCGGCGGCACACCGTCAGCCGTTCCTTCAATGGGGCAGGGGGCAGTGGTTCGCCCGTGGCCAGGTAGTGCCTGATCTCTTTGAACACCCATGGATTGCCGATCGCAGCCCTTCCGACCATGATGCCGTCAACACCAAATTTCCTGAAAGCGTCTTCTGCCGATGGCCCATCCCTGATGTCGCCGTTGCCGATGACCGGGATGTGCATGCGTGGGTTGTTTTTCACCTCCCCGATCAATGTCCAGTCGGCGGCACCCCGGTACAGCTGGCAGCGGGTGCGGCCGTGGATAGCCAGGGCGGCGATACCGCAATCCTGCAAGCGCTCGGCCACTTCCACGATGTTCTGCTGTCGCCGGTCGAAGCCCAGCCGGGTTTTCACCGTCACCGGAATGTCAACGGCCTGCACGATACGACGGGTAATGTCAACCATCTTTGGCACATCATTCATCATGCCCGATCCGGCTCCCTTTGAGGCCACCTTGCGCACCGGGCATCCGAAGTTGATGTCGATAAAGTCGGGTTTGGCCCCCTGGGCCATTTTGGCAGCCATCACCATCGCATCGGGTCGGGCACCGAAAAGCTGGATGCTGACGGGACGTTCCTCAGGATAGATGTCCAGCTTGCGCAAGCTTTTGTCCGCATCACGGATCAACCCGTCGGCCGAAATGAACTCCGTATACACCCAGTCGGCTCCCATCGCCCGGCATAACCTGCGAAACGGCGGGTCGGTGATGTCTTCCATGGGGGCCAGCACCAGAGGCCTGTGCGGAAACAACGCCCCGCCTATCTGAACGCCGTGCAACATGTCTGATATGCCTCTCCCTGTCATGCGTGTTGAAAAGATTGATTATTTTTGATGCCCGCCAGTCTGCAAAATTAAGAATAAATGATCCTGGTGGACAGTGATGCGTCTGATCGTTCTGGCAACAGTGCAATAACGACTGCTGGCATTAACGCCGGATGCTGAAAACAATGAATGGATCTTGATGCATCAAAACATAAAAGACTAACGGAAGATACAAATAAACCCTTAAACTTTTAAACCTTTAAACCTATTTACCAAATCATAAACAGATGAAAGACCAGGGTATTCTCGGGGGATTGCACCCTTTTGTTAAATTGCTTTTGTTGGTCCTGGTGATGCTTGCCGGTTTGATGGTGGTGTTTATCATAGGGATCCTGGCGGCTCTCCCTTTCTTTGGGACCGACATCTTCCGCGATATGGGCACCGATGCCATGGATGTCAATTTGATACGATACACCCAGGTTTTGACACACCTGGGCTTTTTCGTGGGTGCCTCGTTGGTATTTGCCTTCCTGGTGGGGTATGATCCCCTGGGTTACTTGCAGGGAAAACAAAAACCCGGGCTGCGGCCCCTGTTGCTTTCTGCCCTGGTCATCATGGCAGCAGTGCCGCTGGTGTATTATCTGACGCACCTGAACCAACAACTTGCCCTGCCTGAATCGATGCGTCCTTTGGAAGAGTGGATGCGCCGCACCGAAGATCAGGCCGAGGCAATCACCAGGCTGCTGCTCGATGTGACCACCCTGCAGGGGCTGCTCTTTAACATTTTTATGATAGCCATCATCCCCGCCATCGGCGAAGAGTTTGTCTTCCGTGGCGCGGTGCAACGCATCTTCCGTCAATGGACGGGCAACATACATGTGGCAGTATTCATCGCGGCTTTTTTGTTCAGCGCCATGCATATGCAGTTCTATGGCTTTATGCCCCGCCTGCTATTGGGAATGATACTCGGATACATGTTTGTGGTGACAGGCAATATATGGGTGCCTGTATTTGCCCACTTCTTCAACAATGCGGCCGCGGTGGCCCTCTATTTCTTCACCCGCAACAGCCAGACAGACTTTGATATGGAGACCGTTGTTGCCGGCCCGTTAGTCCCCGTCATGGCCCTTGTCAGCCTGATGGTGATTATATGGCTGTTCAGAATGATGCGGTATCAGCCAGGGCAACCCCCCTCCCCGCAAGCTGACAACGATGGCTGACAGTCAACATTACAGGTCTTTCAGCAGCCTGTTCTCCTCCGAGCGTTCTATCATTTCGTAAAAACGCGCCAGGGAAGCTTTCAGCTTGTCCAGTTCAGGAGAAGGCTTGGCGATGAGGATATCCATCCCTTTGTGCTCCAGCCGGTCAATGACCATTTTGATGGTGATGGCATGAATGTCGATGGCCGGCTGATAAGCCCGTTCTTTCGACTGCGTGGTTTCTGTCTCACTTACCAGGCCGACCGCATGCAACTCATTCAGGATGTTGCGCACCAAACTGTTCGGAATATGCAGGGTTTTGGATATCCTATCCGGGTTGACGGGCTTTTCCCCTTTCCTGAAATTGGTTATCAGCAGCTGGAGGATATATAGTGCGAGGACTTTTTTGTTGAAAGGGCTGATGTTTTTTGTTTCGGTCTCAAACTCGTAATTTTCGACGTGCTGGTGGGCGAACGACAGTTCCGCCCCGAAGAGGACAACGATCCAGCTTACCTGCATCCACAGCAACAACAGGGGCAGGGCAGCAAAGGATCCGTATATGGCGCCGTATCTTGCAGCACCGATCTGGAATGCAATGTAGGCCCACTGAACCAGCTGAAACAATGTGCCGGCGATGATGCCTGCAACGAGGGCCGAAGAAAACTTCACCTTGGTGTTGGGCATGATGATATAGACCAGGGTGAATATTGTCCATATCAAAATGTAGGGGATCATTCTTACCAAAAACAATAATACCGGGTTGATCAGGGTGCCATCGAAAGCCTGAACCTGTGCGGTCAGAAATACGGTTACGGCGCTGGAAAGAATAAAGAAAAGGGGAGCGAGGAACATCATGGCGAAATAGTCGCTGAATTTGCGTGACCATGACCTGGCCTTCCTGACCTGCCATATCTCATTGAATGACTCCTCAATGTTCACCAGCAACATGGTGATGGTGTAAAGCAATATTAAAAGGCCAACGGTGGCCATCGTGCCGCCATGGGTCTGTTGCAGGAAAGATTCGGTGAGCTCCATCACAAAGTTAAACACCTCTTCCCGCCCTGCCAGCACCCTCTCCAGCTGCCGTTCGACATACATTTCCAGTCCGAAGCCTTTGGCGATACCGAAGGCCAGAGCCACAATGGGTACGATGCTGAAGATGGAATAAAAGGTAAGGGCCGGGGCCCGCAGCAGCAACTTGTCCTCCTTTACACCGCGCAGGGCAAGGATGATGATGCGGAGGTGCTTGATCAGAAAAGTCCGGCGTGGTGAAAGGTCTTTTAAAGGCATCCGCCAGATGTCGATCCGCAAAAAGTGGGATGCTTTTTCGATGGCGCGAAATAAATCAGATGGTTTTTTTTTCATGACGGGTAATGAAAATGGTAAGCATCTACTTGATTCGTCAGTAACCAAAATTACAGGATAATTTTTAATTGACACGCGGGCTGAGGTAAAATAACAGGGCACACGTTGCCATCATTCACAGGGGGAATATACAAAAAAAAGCGGTCCCGGACAGGACCGCTTTTTAAATAGCACTTAAAATTTTTTTATTCAATCACGAACAGCTCACGTTCAAGGCCGCTATTGATCGTTATCGCATCGACTTTCATTTCAAGTGTTTGCGGACCAGCCTCCTGGGTGATCCTGTGCGGCATCATGATGCCTTCCACAGGCCGGTAGTCGTCATAGGTGGTCATGCTTTCATCCTTCACGGTTTTGACCTTCATCAAGGTCTCCGTGTTGTAGTAGTCATAAGACTGATCGCCCGAAGGATAGGTGACTTTGATCTTGTATGTATCCCCTTCACTGGTGGGTTTAATCCCAAGCAACTCTTTTTCGATGCCATGCTCTTTATAGGTCATCACAATATTCATCACCGCGTTCATTTTCAACTGTTCGAACTCGGGCCCTTCTGTGAATTCCTGACGTCCCATTTGAGAGACCACCACGGCTTTATCACCGTCAAAAAGCTGCTGCGAAAGCGTCATCCCACCCATTTCCATTTTTTGCAGCACAAAGTGGGGGGCTTTCTGATAGACCTTGATCTGGATCTCCATGCCCATGGTGCTGGCAGTCATCTCCTGTGTCATGTCATTGATGCTTTCCACCTTTGTGCGGCCGCCCAGGGCTTCGATATGGTTCCCAATAACGGTTTCAGCGGTATAGCCTTCCGGTGCGGGTAAAAGGTCTATTTCTTCCACCGGCCGCGCAAAGGCATCGTAAAACTCAACCTCGCCTGTGGCACTGAAAGGGATGAGCTTATCGGTTACTTCATCCTGGTTGCCGGCCACCACGATGATTGATTGATCGGGCTTCAGGTATTTGGCGGCCATTTCCTGAACGTCTTCCACGGTAACCGCATTCAGACGCTCAAGATAGGTGACATAGTAGTCATGGGGCAGGCCATGGCGTTCTACGTTCAAAGCGAAGTTGGCGATGGTTCTCGGACTCTCGAGCGAGCGGGCAAAGCTTCCGGTCATGAAGTTCTGCGTCAGTTCCAGGCTGCTATCATCCACCGGCTCGTTTATCATACGGTTCATTTCATACAGTATCTCTGTTACCGTACTGTCGGTGACCTCATTGCGCACCTCCGTCCTTGCAGTGAACCGGCTTACCAGTCTGTCGGTGCCGATATTGGAGCTCGCCCCATAGGTGTATCCCTTGTCTTCACGCAGGTTCTGCATCAGCCTGCCTGAGAAGGCACCGCCTCCCAGGATGGAGTTCATCACGCTGACCTTGATGGCATCCTCATGTCCGGGGGGCAACACCACCGGATGGGTTACCATTACCACGCTCTGGACGGCGCCCCGGCGGTTGGCAAAAGCCACGCGCTTCCCTTCCGGTGGCTCTGGGGTAGGATACGTCCTGGTGGGGACCTCGCCCGGCTCCCAGCCGCCAAAGTATTGTTCTACAACCTCTTTGGCCTCATCCACGTTCATATCCCCCACGACCACCAGGTAAGCTGCATTGGGCTTAAAATGATCTTCATAATATTGCCTGACCTGGTCGATGGAGATGTTGTCCAGGCTCTCCTCGGTGGTGACCTCTCCATATGGGTGCTCGGGGCCAAAGGCAATGGCCCTTGACACGTTGGCAGCCATGGCGCTTGCATCGTTCTGAACGGTCGCCAGACCCGACTTGTTCTGCGTGATCAGACGCTCCATCTCCTCCTCGGGGAAGGTGGGGTTGAGCAAGATGTCAGACATAAGCTCCAGGAGGGTTTCCTGGTGCCGGGTAAGGGAGGAGGCAAACATGCCGGTTGAAAAAGTGGAAAGGCTGCCACCGATGAAGTCGATGGCTTCGTCAATTTCCTGTTTGCTTCGGTTGGCAGTGCCTTCGCGCATCAACGAGCCGGCAAGGCTTACATAACCTTTGGCATCGCCTTCAAAAACAGGGTCAATGTCAAGGGTCAGCTGAAAAGAGACAACAGGCACCTGACGGTTCTCTACCACGATCACCTTCATGCCGTTGTCCAACTCAAAAGATTCAAACTCCCCCAGCTGTATGACAGGCGCCGGCCCCGGCTCCGGGCGCTGGCTCCTGTCGACCTGGGCGCTGACGGCCAATATTGTGAAAAGGCTTAACAGGAGTGATGTGATGATGTTTCTCATGATGTATAATGTTTTACTGGTTTGTTATCCTGATTATCTTGTTTCGGGTAAATAATAGAGCACCACCCTGTTGTCTTCGTGAAGGTATTGCTGAGCCACATGCAGGATGTCATCGCGGGTGACCGCCATGTACCTGTCGATTTCGGTGTTGATCAGGTTGGCATCACCATAGAGCAGATGGTAGTTGGCCAGGTTCATGGCCCTCCTGGCAATGGTGGTATTGTCATTGACCATGCGGCTTTCCACCTGGTTTCTCAGCTTCTGCAGCTCCTCTTCGCTGATCATCTCGTTTCGCACCTTTTCCAGCTCCGTGTCGATCATCGCTTCGAGCGTATGTGGTTCCACACCCATGTTTGGAATGGACATGATCATATGCAAACCGGGATCTTCCAATCCCAGGGGCATGGCCTGGACCATCAAGGCAGACTGTTCTTCTACGACCATCTTGCGGTAAAGGCGGCTGCTCTGCCCCTGCGAAAGCAATGACCCAAGCATCCTCAACGCATAATAGTCCTCTGTGCCCTGGGCAGGGATAGGGTATGCCTGGATAAGTGCCGGCAGCTGTATGTTGTCGTAAACCGTGTCGCGCAGCTCTTCAGTGCGCCCAGGCTCCACCACATCCGGCCTGTAGATCGCATGCCCTCCCTTGGGGATGTCGCCAAAGTATTTCTCTACCAGCACCCTGGCCTCTTCCCGGTCAATATCGCCCGACACCACCAAAACAGCATTGTTTGGGACATAGAACATGTCGTGAAAAGAGGCAATGTCTTCATAGGTTGCATTGCGGATGTGTTCATCCTTGCCCAGCACGTCCGACTGGTAAGGATGCACCGTAAAGGCGCGCTTGATGGTCTCTGTCATGATCCTGCCATAAGGCCGGTTGTCGCGGGATTGCTTCATCTCTTCCGTAACCACATCTTTCTGTGTGGCGATGCCTATGGAGTCGATAACAGGGTGCAGCAGACGCTCTGACTCAAGCCACAGGCCCAACTCCAGCTGGTTGGAAGGGAGCAGCACAAAATAGTTTGTCACGTCAAAGCTGGTGTACGCATTGAGCGAACCCCCAGCCTGTTCGACAATCTCGGCAAACTCCCCGCGCCCGATATGTTCTGAGCCCTCAAACATCAGATGCTCAAAGAAGTGTGCAAAGCCCGTAAGGTCACGAAACTCATTTTTTGCACCTACATGGTACATGATGTTCACCACCACATTGGGCGTGGTGTTGTCTTCATGAAGGATCACATGGAGCCCGTTGTCAAGGGTAAACTCCGTAAAGTCAATCCTTCGCTCTGATGCCGTGGCACTTAAAAGCCCCAACGACAACAGGGCAACAATAAAAAGATTCAACCTAAGCTTCATTTTATGTGTGTTTGTGTTTATAAAAAAGTGATACAATCCATAAAAGGTTTTGAAAAGTCAAACAAAAATAGAATAAAAAAGTTCGTATATGATTACTCCATGATGTTATTTTTCATAAATATTCTTAATTCCTAAAAACCGGATTGGACATCGGAATATTGTTAAATCAATAATCGAGGTCCAGTCCCAGCTCATCTTTTAGTCGCTTGACATCGGGGTTCTTCTTTATCAGTTCCTGTAGTTTTTCTTTGGGGAGGTATGCTTTTTGCCTTGCACCGGCCTGCTTTATCGTTGTTTCGATCCGGATGGAATAATTTTTCAGCTCCATATGCAGGGAGCCCAGGAGCTCAGGCATCTTTTCCATGATCAGGTCCTGTTGAATGGCATTATCGACATAGACCATTACCCGGTTGTTTTTCAAGAGCACGGGTTTGTCATTCGTCATGGCCATGAACAAAGCCAGGCTTTCTTCTTTGCAGGATGCGGCGAGTTTGTTCCAGCTTTTCAGAAAATCATCGTACGCGAAAGCCGTTGTCGGTTTATCCCCGGGTCTCTCTTCGCGACGATGACCGGCTTTCTTCTGATCGCCCTGTTTTGCGTTGATCTTCAGGCTGATCTTGCTGACGGGACTGCTGCCTCCCCTGGCGGTTTGCGGGGTGGCTTTTGTTTTTTGCCCTTTGGAAGGGGTGGGAACAGGTGGTGCCTTAACCGCTTTGGGTGGTCTGGAAGGGGGTTGTTCTTCTGCTTTGGCTGCCACCGGCCCCTGGCCTTTGATCTTTTCAGGGGCGACCAGTTGTCTGGGTGGCCTTATGGTGACTGGACGGTCTTTTTTTTTTCAAGGGAGGCCATCTGCAGCAGTGAGAGCTCCAGCAACAGCCGTTTGTTATTGCTGGCCTTGTACTCAATGTCAGCCTTGTTGTTGACCTCAAGGCATTCAAGCAGAAAAGGCTTTGGGCAATGGGCAGATTGTTCGATGTATTTTTTCCGTATCTCTTCGCTGGCTTCAATCAGTGATATGGTAGCAGGGTCTTTGCATACCAGCAGGTTGCGCAGGTGTGTCCCGTAGCCGGTAATGAAATCGGCCCCATCGAAACCTTTCTGGAGAATGTCGTTGATGAGCAACAGGATGTCAGCAGCTTTTCCTTCCAAAATGAGCTCTGTCATCCGGAAGTAGTAGTCGTAATCCAGCACGTTGAGGTTCTCTATCACCTGCTGGTAAGTGATCTTGCTGCCTGTAAAACTATGGATCTGGTCAAAGATGGACAAGGCATCGCGCATGGCCCCATCCGCTTTCTGGCTGATGATATGCAGGGCGTTGGGGTCTGCTTCGACCGACTCTTGTTTTGCCACGTATGCGAGCTGCCTGGCGATGTCGTCAACGGAGATACGGGCAAAGTCAAAGATCTGGCAGCGCGACAGAATGGTGGGGATGATCTTGTGTTTCTCGGTGGTCGCCAGGATGAACTTGGCGTAAGCCGGTGGTTCTTCCAGGGTTTTCAGGAAGGCGTTGAAGGCCTGTTGTGAGAGCATGTGCACCTCATCAATGATGTATACCTTGTATTCCCCTACTTGTGGCGGTATGCGGACCTGGTCAACCAGGGCGCGTATCCCGTCGATAGAGTTGTTGGATGCCGCATCCAGCTCATGTACGTTGAAAGAGTGCGACTGGTTGAATGAAAGGCACGAGTCGCACTCGTTGCATGCCTCTATTTTCTCCGTGATGTTGGCACAGTTGATGGTTTTGGCCAGGATGCGCGCACAGGTGGTCTTGCCAATGCCCCGCGGGCCACAAAACAAAAAGGCTTGTGCTATGTGATTGGTCCTGATGGCATTCTTAAGGGTGTTGGTAATGGACCGTTGTCCGACCACCATGTCGAAGGTGTCGGGACGGTATTTGCGTGCAGAAACAACAAACTGGTCCATGCTAAATCAGGCTCTTTTCATGCTTTTCACCAATGGCTTTGAGCATATCCGCCGTCATGGCGTCAAGGTCATAGTCCGGCTTCCATCCCCAGTCCTGGCGGGCCGCTGAGTCGTCGACGGAGTTGGGCCATGAGTCGGCAATTTCCTGACGGTAATCGGGTTCATAAGTGATCTCAAAATCAGGGATATGCTTTTTGATTGACACAACCATATCGGCTACGGTAAAATCCATCGCTCCAACATTGTAGTCGCAGTGATGGCTGAGCTTGTCAAAGTCTGCCCCCATCAGGTCAATGGTAGCCTTCAGACAGTCGGGCATGTACATCATGGGCAGACGGGTGTAATCATCTACGAAACAGGTGAACCTCTTTTGCCTGATGGCGTCATAATATATGGCCACTGCATAATCGGTGGTGCCGCCCCCCGGCAGGGTCTCATGGCTGATAATGCCCGGGTAACGGAGCCCCCGCACATCAAGCCCGTATTTTTTAACGTAATAATCGCCCAATAACTCACCGGCAACTTTGGTCACACCATAAATGGTTGTCGGCTTAAGGATCGTCTCCTGGGGGGTGTTGTCAACGGGGGTCGTGGGACCAAACACAGCAATCGAGCTGGGCACCAAAACCTGTTTCATCCTGCGCTCGCGGGCCAGCTCAAGGATGTTGATCAAACCATTCATGTTCACATCCCATGCAAGCATTGGGTTCTTCTCGCCTGTGCCCGACAAAATGGCGGCCATGTTGATGATCCCATCAATCTTGTATTTGTCCACCACCGAAACCAGGGCATCTGTATCCAGGGCATCGACAACCTCACAAGGACCTGTCTCAACCAGTTTCTCAGAAGGCCTGGTCTTCCTTACGCCGGCAACCACATGGCCGCCACCGTAAATATCACGTAAAGCCAAAGTTAACTCCGAACCGATCTGTCCGGCCGATCCAACAACCAGAATGTTTTTCATATGATATTGAAGTTTATGCGTTTGTATCTATCAATGTAAAAATGTCCAAAATGTTGAGAACCTTGAAACGGCGATAATATCAAAACCCCGGCATGCCAAATGGTCAAATGATTTGTTTACCAGGTATAGCATGTTCGCGATACATCCGGTGGCCACAAAAGTATGAATTATTTATTGATTTTGTGCAGGATTTTATTCCCCAAACACTGAACACGACAATGGAATTTATTCTGAAAGCACCCCAATCCACAGGGTCCATGTTCATCAAAAACAATATCTTTGCCACTGAAAAATCAGAAACAAATAATAGTTCAACACATTAAACAAAAATAAATATGTACGGAAAAATCAAAGAACATCTTCAAAAGGAGTTGAAAGAGATCCGTGAAGCCGGGTTATACAAGGAAGAGCGCATTATTGTGACGCCACAGGACGCAAAGATCAGGGTGCAGTCGGGCCAGGAGGTGCTGAATTTTTGTGCCAACAATTATCTTGGCCTGTCGAATCATCCGGAGCTGATCAGGGCGGCAAAGGAGGGAATGGACTCGCATGGCTTTGGCATGTCGTCGGTGCGTTTCATTTGTGGCACCCAGGATGTGCACAAGGAGCTGGAGAAAAAAGTTGCTGAATATTTCGGGACGGATGACACCATCTTGTATGCGGCTTGTTTTGATGCCAATGGCGGGGTTTTTGAACCGCTGCTAACCAGTGAGGATGCGATCATCTCCGATTCGTTGAACCATGCTTCCATTATTGATGGCGTGCGTCTTTGCAAGGCAGCGCGCTACCGTTATCACAATGCCGACATGGAAGACCTTGAGGCGAAACTGAAGGAAGCCCAGGCGCAGCGATTCCGTATCATCGTGACCGATGGTGTTTTTTCGATGGACGGCAATGCGGCACCCATGGACAAGATCGTGGAGCTGGCTGAAAAATATGATGCCATGGTGATGGTCGACGAATGCCACTCTGCTGGCGTAGTCGGTGAAACGGGCCGCGGTGTGACCGAGCTGTTTGACATTCGCGGGGAGGTGGATATCATTACAGGCACCCTGGGTAAAGCCTTCGGCGGTGCCATCGGCGGGTTCACCACAGGGAGAAAAGAGATCATCGAGCTGCTGCGGCAGCGCTCCAGGCCCTATCTCTTCTCGAACTCCTTGCCGCCGGGTGTGGTGAATGCAGGGATAAAAATGTTCGACATGATGGCCGAAACCCATGAGCTGCAAGACAAGCTGCATCGCAACACCGGCTACTTCATGGAGAAGATGAAGAACGCCGGCTTCGACCTGAAACCCACGCAGTCGGCCATCATAGCCGTCATGCTGTATGATGCGCCCCTGTCGCAGGAATTCGCTGCCAGGCTGCTTGACGAAGGCATTTATGTGATCGGGTTCTATTATCCTGTTGTTCCCAAAGGACAGGCACGTATCAGGGTGCAGGTGTCGGCCGCGCACGAAACAGCCCATCTCGACCAGTGTGTGGAAGCCTTTATCCGGGTGGGCAAAGAGCTGAAAGTGCTGAAATAGTAAACGCCCCGGGCTTTATCTAATGGTGCACCCTGTAAATATATTGAATTGTCCAGAGGGGCAAAACAAAATGCCCGGGATGATACAATGATTGCCGATAACCCCTGGCAAACGCTGAAGGCCGCAGCCTGAACACGAAATCATTAAGCTGAGACGCCATTGGTGGCCCGCACGGGAGAAATTTTCAAAACAAATGATCCGATGGATCAGGAACTGATTGATACGCACACCCATGTTTACCTTTCTCAGTTTGACCATGACAGGCCTGAGGTGGTTGACCGTGCCGCACAAGCCGGGGTCGGCCGGATGCTGATGCCAAATATCGACAGCCACACCGCAGGTGACCTGCTGAAAGTAGCCAGGCGTTTTCCCGGAAGGTGCCTGCCAATGATGGGGCTTCACCCCACGTCAGTGAAGGCGTCATGGGAAACAGAACTGGACCTGATCGAAAAATGGTTTGACAGGGAGACCTTTGTTGCAGTAGGGGAGAGTGGTATTGACCTGTATTGGGACAAATCGTATTTGGATCAGCAAAAAACGTCGCTGGAACGGCATATTGACTGGGCCATCCGTTTTAAGCTGCCCCTTGTGCTGCATTCACGCAATTCGCTGAAAGAGCTGTTCGATGTGCTTGAAGCCCACCGGCAAAAAAAACTGGGCGGTGTGTTTCATTGTTACCCTGGTGGACCGGAAGACGCAAAAAAGGCGATAGACCTTGGCTTTATGCTGGGGATCGGCGGAGTGGTCACCTACAAAAACAGCCGGATGGCTGAGGTGGTCGCTGCTGTCGGACTAAAACACATCATCCTGGAGACCGATGCCCCCTTCCTGGCACCCGTTCCCTTCAGGGGAAAAAGAAATGAAAGCGCTTACTTGAGGCACGTGGCGGAGAAAGTAGCTGAGATCACCGGCACCTCGGTCGATGAGGTGGCCCAAACAACCACTGCCAACGCAAGACGCCTGTTTGCCCTGAAACCACAACCCTGACCCCGGGCGCGGACGCATCCGGAAGAATCCCTAAAGCCGCGACCCGGGAGGAAGAACCTAACCGCAACGCCCTGAACAATTGAAGTCCGGCGCACAGCCGGAAGGCTTGAACCAGTTATACAAAATGTCGCACCCATGAACCACGAACCCCGCATATTGGTCATTTATACCGGTGGCACCATCGGCATGGTAGAAGATCCCGAAACGGGCGTACTGAGCCCCTTCGACTTTGGTCACCTGACAGATCAAATACCTGAGATCAAAAAGTTTAACTACCATATCGACAATATCTCGTTTGACCCGATCATCGACTCCTCCAACATGGATCCTGCGGTGTGGGTCAGGCTGGCCACCATCATCGAGACAAACCACGAAGGGTATGACGGCTTTGTGATCCTGCACGGGTCTGATACAATGTCCTATACCGCCTCTGCCCTAAGCTTTATGCTGGAAAATCTTGCCAGACCTGTGGTGCTGACCGGGTCTCAACTGCCCATCGGGATGATACGAACCGACGGGAAAGAAAACTTTATCACCGCCATCGAGATCGCCGCTGCCAGAAAAAACAACCGTGCCATCGTTCCCGAGGTGTGCATATATTTTGAATACCAGCTCTATCGTGGCAATCGAACGCACAAGTTTAACGCAGAAGATTTTGAAGCCTTTCGTTCGGTCAACTACCCTGTCCTTGCCGAGGCTGGGGTCCATATCAAATACAATGAACAAGTCATTCATAAACCGACCGACCAGGAGTTCAGGATCTTTACCCGTCTGGACAACAACATAGCCGTGTTAAAGCTTTTCCCGGGCATCAGCCAGCAAGTTGTTTCCTCTGTATTGTCCATTGACGGACTCAAAGGTGTTGTGCTGGAAACCTATGGTTCGGGCAACGCCCCCACCTATGATTGGTTTGAGGACGCGTTAAAAAAAGCCATAGACAATGGCATGGTTATCTGCAATGTAAGCCAGTGCCAGGGTGGAGCAGTCATCCAGGGGAAATATGAAACCAGCGCCTGGCTGGACAAGATTGGTGTGGTCAGCGGTCATGATATGACAACAGAAGCCGCCGTTACCAAGCTAATGTACCTCCTGGGCAATGGCTACTCCTCTTCCCGGCTGAAAAAATACCTGCAGAAGTCCCTGCGGGGTGAAATGACTGTTTGATAGCCCGATTCCCCTCAATGGCACTCTTCGGCCAGGATCATCGACTGTACTGACCCGGCTTGCCGTGACCTGACCCTTCCTGTCGCGAGACTGGCCTTTTGACCTGTTTGGAACCCGCATTTTCCCCGTGTTGGGCACATGCCACACTACGCTTCTTTATAACACTTCTCTTCATGCATAAAGGGATAGCGGAAGTCGGTAGGGGGGTTGAAGGTTTCCTTTACCGACCGCGGATTGATCCACCGCAGCAGGTTGAGATAGCTGCCCGCTTTGTCGTTGGTGCCTGACATCCGTGAGCCGCCAAATGGTTGCTGGCCAACGACAGCACCGGTGGGCTTGTCATTAAAATAAAAATTCCCCGCAGCGTACCTTAATTCCTGACATGCCTTGACCGTGGCATACCTGTCTTTTGAGAAGATCGCACCGGTGAGGCCAAAGGGCGAGGTTTCATTGCACAGGTGCAAGGTCTTTTCAAAGTCGGCATCATCGTAAACATAAACAGAAAGCACAGGACCGAAGATCTCTTCTTCCATCGTCACAAAGTGGGGGTCGGTGACCAGGATCACCGTTGGGTCAATGAAGTAACCCTTGCTCTTGTCTCCCGTGCCTCCAAAGATGACCTCAGCATCCGGCGAACGCTTCGCCCTGTCAATATATCCCATGATCTTGTCAAAGGCTTTCTCGTCGATGACGGCATTCACGAAGTTGCAAAAGTTGCGCACATCCCCCTTTTTGATCATGGAGATGTTCTCATCCATACGCTGTTCGATCTGGCTCCACAGGGATTTTGGGATGTATGCCCTGGATGCGGCAGAACATTTCTGCCCCTGGTATTCGAATGCGCCACGCACCAGGGCTGTGGCCACCTCTTCGACGTTGGCCGAAGGGTGTACAACAACAAAGTCCTTCCCGCCTGTTTCCCCGACGATACGCGGGTATGAACGGTAGTTTCCCAGGTTGTTGCCTATGGTTTTCCATATCTGGTTGAAGGTGTTGTTGGAGCCTGTAAAATGCACCCCGCCAAGGTTTTTGTCTTTCAACACCATGTCTCCGATCATGCTGCCCTTGCCCGGGATGAAGTTGATGACACCGTCAGGCAAACCAGCCTCTTTAAAGATCTTCATCAGGTAGTGGTTGGAGAGCAATGCGGTGGAAGCGGGCTTCCACACGATGGTGTTGCCGAGCACTGCCGGTGCCAGCGAAAGGTTGGAGGCAATTGCGGTGAAGTTGAAGGGGCTCACCGCAAACACAAAGCCTTCAAGGGGGCGGTATTCAACCCGGTTCAGGTTGCCCCTCTCAGAGTGAGGCTGGTCATCGTATATTTCAGACACGTAATGTGCGTTGAAACGGATAAAGTCAGTGGTTTCACAAACAGCCTCGATCTCCGCCTGGTAGGCGTTTTTACCCTGGCCAAGCATGGTTGCAGCATTCATCAGTGCACGGTACTTGGTGGAGATGAGTTCGGCGGCTTTCAGCGTGATGGATACGCGTTCAACCCACGACACCTCGGCCCACTGGCGGTGGGCTTTCATGGCGGCTTCAATGGCCATCTTTACCTCTTTCTCTGTGGCCATGTGGTAGGTGGCCAAAACATGCCGGTGGTCGTGTGGCATGACCACCTTGCCGGTCTTGCCGGTGCGGACCTCCTTTCCCCCGATGATAAGGGGGATCTCCACCTCCATGTCGCCTTGGCGATGCAGCTCCTCCTCAAGGGCCTTCCGCTCCGGGGTGTCTTTGGTATAGGAATATACAGGCTCGTTCTTCGGACGGGCATAATAGAATTGTGCGTTGTTCATAATATCAGGGTTTTTAAATGTTGACCGGTCTCATCAAGACAACAATGGTTGGTTAGAAAGGTTTGATCGTCCTTTTAAACGTGTTGTCCTCCTGTTATGAGCACAGTTGCCGCTGAAGCAAGGCGGCGGCCGTTGACACGGCACTTGCGGATGCCCCAGCCATTGCTGGCATAAGGGTCGTAAAGAGACCTACAGCGTGTCTAAGTTTCCAGTGCTTCCTTGTCGTGTATGCGTTGCGAGATGCGGATGCTGATCTCATAAAGCAGGAAAAGGGGCAGGCCCACCATGATCTGGCTGAAAATGTCAGGCGGGGTGATCAGGGCGGCCAGCGCAATGATCAGCACAAAAGCAATCTTTCGCTGCTTGCGCATGATGGCAGGGGTCAATATGCCCACCTTGCTCAGGAAAAACACAAACACCGGGAGTTCGAAAAGGATGCCTGCGGCGAATGTGATGGTGGTGACCGTGGTGATAAAGGAGCGCAGGGCTATTTGGTTCTCCACCAGTCCGCTGACCTGGTAAGACCCCAGGAAATTAATGGACAGCGGCACGATAAGGAAGTAGGCGAAGAGGATCCCCGTGAGAAACAGTCCGGAGATGACCAGGACAGCCCCCCGCGAGTTGGCTTGTTCTCTTGGCCGGAGGCCCGGGCGAATGAATCGCCAGATTTCCCATACAATGTAAGGGATGGAAATGATGATTCCCACAATCAACGATACGACCACATGGGTGGTGAACTGGCCTGCAAGTTCAATGTTGATAAGCTTGACAGGCTCGGCATTGATACAGAGTGCGGGGATGGAAAGCTGTTCAGAGAGCCAGCAAAAAGCCCGGTTGGTAAGAAAATAAGGCTCTTTGGGTGCCAGGATCACCTGGGTGAACAAAAAATCCTTGGCAATGAAAGCGGCAATGGCAAAAACAAAAACAGCAATGGCAGACCTGATCAGATGTCCGCGCAACTCTTCCAGGTGCCTCCAGAAGGTCATGGTGCCGTCAGGCGGCTGCGGGTATTTGTCATCCTTGTCAGTCAAAACAACAGGTCGATTTCTGGCGTGATCATTATCCTGTACAAAAATAGTGGGAATTTTTGGATGTTGACCGTTGTGACTGGAATTTGGGTGGCAATATGACCAGGCAACACGCCAAGCGCAGAATCAACGGCCAGGGTCCATTAAAAGATGCCGTCAGGGACAGACAATGCGGATCACACCAAATGAAAAAAGCCCGCATTGAGAAAAATACAGGCTTTTTTGAGTTCTGACACGGCTGACCGGTCAGACAGGTCTTATTCTGGGTGAATTGCTTCAACCGGGCAAACATCAGCACAAGCACCGCAGTCAGTGCATACGTCGGGATCAATCTTGTAGATATCACCTTCAGAAATAGCATCAACCGGGCATTCGTCAATACAGCTGCCACAAGCAGTGCAATCATCATTGATAATATAAGCCATCTCTTTGCGTTTTTGGGTTTCTAAAAATGTTTAATTCCGCTACAAATATACATGATTTTTTTTCATTCGAAATTACACACAGACGAATGAAAAAAGATCATGTGAAAGCGAAGCGGTTCCTCCTGTACACCAGCATTTTGTATATTGTTTTTTTACAAAAT
>SLCY01000035.1 GCA_007125585.1 Bacteroidales bacterium | reverse complement strand
TGGATAAATGGGAGACAGTTACTTTTGAATTAGATAGTCCAAGCTACTCTGGAGAAGAAGATGGTCAGACAGTATATGATCGTGATAACCTGGATATGGTTTTCATTCAAATTGGAGGAACAGATCATACATCTGCGGGTGATTTCTACATCCGTAACCTTATTTTTGAATAATCTCAGAAGGTAAATACGGGCAATGGACGAAATAGCATGCCATTGCCCGTATTTTATCCGCTTTTTTTGCTATTATCCATTTCCTTCTGCTATGTCCGGATTCAGACTGCAACGATATATGCCTGCAATTTTAGCCCTGCTGGTTTTATTGTCATGTGAGGAAGATATAGTTACCAATATCGGTGATCCCGTTAACCTCGAGGTTACAATTGAACTTGCTGATGGCAGCAGCGGCATGGTGTTCATACAGGCTGATGCAGAGAATGCTGTGGAATATCAGCTGCGCATTCTCCCAGACCATGAGCCGGTAGAGAGCAACATCACCGGGACATTTGAATATGAATTCATCCAGCCTGGAACCTATGAACTGGATGTAAGGGCATATGGCTCATCCGGAAGGTATCTCAGGCAGGTGATACCGGTAACAATAGATCTGAGTGGAGAAGACGTAACACCTGACCAGGGATATACCACACCATTGCATTATGATGGATGGGAGCTGGTATGGCATGATGAGTTCGATGGCAATACGATCAATCCGGATCACTGGGTTTTTGAAACTGGTGACGGCTGTCCGCACTTGTGTGGCTGGGGCAATAACGAACTGCAATATTACCGGCAACAAAACGCATGGGTCGAAGGAGGCGTGCTAACCATCGAGGCCAGAAGGGAAAGCTTTGGCACCCGGAATTACACCTCGGCCAGGATGAAGACCCAGGGAAATCAATCCTTTATGTATGGACGGATCGACATCCGGGCTTTGCTGCCCGAAGGACAAGGGATATGGCCGGCACTCTGGATGCTGGGCAACGATATTACATCGGTGGGGTGGCCCAGATGCGGCGAGATCGATATCATGGAAATGATTGGTGGAAACGGCAGAGAAAACCAGGTGCACGGTACGCTGCATTGGGACATTAACGGGCATGTACAGGCCGGTGGCTCATATACCTTGCCATCAGGCACCTTTGGTGACGAATACCATGTGTTTACAATCATCTGGGACGAAAGCATGATACGCTGGTTTGTCAACGACATCCAATTCTATCAGATCGATATTACCCCAGGCCATATGACAGAGTTTCACCAGGAACATTTCTTTATTTTTAATGTCGCCGTCGGCGGAAACTGGCCCGGCAGTCCTGATGCAACCACGGTCTTCCCACAACAAATGAAAGTGGATTACATTCGCGTGTTTCAACAATAACCCTCTAAAAAAATCGCAATATGAACAAAGCCTTTTTGTACTTGATATTTCTGATAACAGGAATCGTAAGTGCTCCCGTTTTGCTGGCCCAAACCCTGGAAGGGGTCATCACGGACCAGACGACCGGCGAAACCCTTCCCGGGGCCAATGTTGTTTTAAAGGGCACCCTGCAGGGAACGGTGACCGACCTTGATGGCGAATACAGCCTCGGCCTCCCCGCCGGTACGCATATCATCACGTATAGTTTCGTTGGCTATTCGCCGGTAGAAATTGAAATAAGCATCTCGACTGACGAAACACTTGTACGAAACATTGAACTGACTCCGGACATTACCACGTTCGAAGAGTTTGTGGTGGTGGGGTACGGCACGCAGCAGAAGTTGGTGGTGACGGGCGCCATTGCCAGTGTTGGTTCAGAGGAGATCACCTCAACACCCATCCTGCGTATTGAGCAGGCCATGCAGGGAAGAACTGCCGGGGTGCAGGTGACAAACCTCAGCGGCCAGCCCGGTGAAGGACCCACCGTCCGTATCCGCGGTGCCGGCACCACCGGCAATGCTGAGCCTCTGTATATCGTTGACGGCATGGCTGTTGGCGGTATCGACTATCTCAATCCCGGTGACATCGAATCGATCGATGTGTTAAAAGATGCCGCTTCCGCAGCCATTTATGGCGCAAGGGCTGCCAACGGGGTGGTGCTCATCACCACCAAAAGCGGTGAAAAAGGGGTGATGAACGTAAGCTATTCCGCCTATCAGGGCATCCAGAATGCGGCGCGCACCATCGATATGCTGGATGCAGAACAATACCGCATGCTTATGAACGAAGGGGCCAGGAACGCAGGACTTACCGAACCCTTCGACCTGGATGAAATACCCCGGCACAACACCAACTGGCAGGATGCCTTGTTCGAAACCAACGCACCCATCACCAACCATGAGATCTCTGTTAACGGGGGAACAGACAGGTCAACATATGCCTCCTCCCTGTCATATTTTACACAACAGGGTATCATTGGAGGAGAGAGATCACAATACGACCGTATCACAGCACGACTGAATACCAACCATGAGGTCAACGACTTTTTCAATTTTGGCAACAACCTGGCTTACTCCCACATCATAACAAGGGGAATCGCCAGCAATGCATCTTTTAATGCGGCATACGGAAGCGCCCTGAATATCGATCCGCTTACACCCATTTTCGAAGAAGACGAAAACATCCTGTCGCAGGCTCCCTATGGTACAGAGCCGGTGGTAACCGATGACGAAGGAAATTATTACGGCATCTCAAATTATGTGGGTGCGGAAATAGTAAACCCCCTGGCACTGCTGGAAACACAGACCGGCGAAACCAGGGTGGACAAGATTGTGGGAAATGTATATGGTGAACTGGAACTCATGGAAAGCTTTAAGTTTAAATCCAGCCTGGGGATCGACCTGGCTTTCGTCATGAACGACTCTTTCCAGCCATTGTTTTACCTCAACGGTGCACAGTTGAACACTGAGAAAACCACCGTCAGCAAAAGCATTGACCGCTACTATACATGGCAATGGGAAAACACACTGCTTTACGAAAGGCAGATCGACGACCATAATTTTTCAGCCCTTGTGGGGATGACCGCCAGCAGGTTTAACTATGAAGACCTTTTCGGCTTTAACGCCCAGGTCCCTACCGACGACCCGGACAATGTATATCTCAACATGGCGACCGACACCGTGTGGACAGCCTTCGGCGGGGCAAACCATTCAGCACTGTTGTCGCAGTTTGGCAGGATATTGTACGACTACAAGAGTACATATGCAATCAATGCTACCATCCGGCGGGACGGGTCATCCAAGTTTGGTGCCCACAACCGTTACGGTATATTCCCCTCGGTGGGCGTCTCCTGGGTGATCAGCTACGAAGATTTCTTCCCTGAGCTGGGCCCTGTCGATATTGTCAAACTCAGGGGCTCCTGGGGCATCAATGGAAACCAGGAAATCGGCGACTTCCAGTTTTTATCCACCATAGATACAAGCAGAGGGTATATTTTTGGCGGCGGAAGGGCCTTTGGTGCATCACCCTCTTTCATCGAAAATCCCGACATACGGTGGGAAGAGTCTGAGCAGATGAATGTTGGTCTGGATTTTGGCGCCTTTGACAATCGCCTCACCGGTACTTTCGATTATTATATCAAAACCACCGGCGGCTTGCTTGAGGTGATACCCATACCCGCACATGTGGGCAATGACCCGCCTTTTGACAATGTGGGAAGCGTTGAAAACAGGGGTGTTGAAATGTCATTGGACTGGCGGCATTATACCAGCAACATCCGCTACTCGGTGGGTGTGAATGCTGCATACAACCAGAACAAAATGACAAAGATCGGGAATGAAGAAGGGGTCCTCCCCGGGGCAACATGGGCCGTAGCCGGCCTGGTGACCCGTGCGGAAATCGGCCTGCCCATAGCATACTTCTGGGGCTACAAAACCGATGGCATATTCCAGAATATGAACGAGGTGTATCAGCATGTCAACAGGGACGGGCAATTGCTTCAACCCAATGCCAGACCTGGCGACGTGCGCTTTGTGGATGTCAATGGCGACGGAGTGATCAATGCCGACGACCGGACCATGATTGGAAACCCCACGCCGGACTGGACACTCGGAATGAATGCATCCTTTGAATACAAGCAGTTCGATCTCGGTATATTTCTTATCGGCTCTGTCGGCAATGATGTTTTTAACGGCATGCAAAGACCAGACCTGCGCTTTACCAACCGTACGACCGATATCCTTGATCGATGGACAGGAGAGGGAACTTCAAACACAATACCCAGGTATACCTGGATCGATGTAAACAACAACCACAGGATTTCTGACCTTTATATTGAAGATGGCTCATTTCTGAGGGTGAAAAACCTCCAGATTGGATATACCCTGCCCAGGCATTTGCTCAACAGGATCCATGCCAACACATGGCGCATCTATATCTCTGCCGAAAACCTCTTCACCATCACAAACTACACAGGAGCAGATCCCGAGATCGGTGCCATGGGTTCTTTTAATATCGGGATCGACAGGGGTGTTTATCCACAAGCCAGGACCTTTCGTCTGGGGACAAGTATTTCATTCTAATGTAAAAGAGATTGACCTATGAAAAACATAAAGATTAAATCAGTCATAGCATTGCTCATACCATTGTTGTTCAGTGCTTGCAGCGAAGATTTCCTTGACCTCCAACCCCTCGACCAGGAAGTATCATCGAACTTTTACAGAACGGAAGAGCAGGCCTACCAGGCTTTGGTGGCCATCTATGATGTGCTTACCTATCAGTCGACCCCGGGTGTGGCATGGGCTCCCTTTATCACTGTTTCAGATGCGCTTTCAGACGATGCTTTTGCAGGTGGTTCTGATGCAAATGACGGATTTCATTTTGATCAGCTGAACAACCATAATATTCCCACCACCAACCCGCTTCCCCATTCCATATGGATAAAAAACTATATCGGGGTGTTCCGGGCCAACCTGTTCCTGGAGGTCATTGATGACATTGATGCCTCTGATGATTTCAAAAGCAGGACGATCGCCGAGGCAAAGTTTATGCGGGCCTATTTTCATTTTGAACAGGTTCGTTTCTTTGAAAACATTCCGTTGCTCACAAAAACCTTGGCAGGTCCTTCTGAATATGGCCAGGAACAAAATGCACCGGAGGAGGTGTATGATCAGATCGCGCTTGACCTGGTAGAGGCCATCAGCGACCTGCCGGAATCTGTCCCTGCCAATGAAGCCGGAAGAATTACAAAGTGGGCTGCACAAGGCCTGCTGGCAAGGGTGTTTCTGTTTTACAATGGTGTTTACGGTGCTGATCTCAACGCTGGGGGCACAACGGTTGACCGTGCATTTGTGCTCGGTCATCTCGAAGACCTCATCAATAACAGTGGCCATGATCTGTTTGAAGATTATGCCCATAACTTCAGCCTTGTCGGGGAATTTGGCGCAGAGTCCGTTTTTGAGATTTCCTATGGCGACACGCCCCCCTGGTGGGATTGGGGATATGTGCGCGGGGGCAACGGTAACCTGGCGGCACAAATGCAGGGGCCCAGGGTTACCGGATCAAGCAACTGGAACAGGGGCTGGAGCTTTGCTCCGGTAAGCCACAAACTGGCAGACTTTTTAAAAGACGATCCCAGATATGAATATACCATCCTTACTGAAGAAGAACTGGACGGATCGCTTGTAAAAGGGTATCAGCACACCGGCTATTTCTCAAAGAAATACAGCTCGGATGCCGAGCATTGGGGCTCCGGCGGACAGTTTGAGCTGAACAGGACCTGCAATCACCGTGTGATCCGTTTCTCCGATGTGCTGCTGATGGCGGCCGAACTGGAAAGCCCCAATGCCCAGGAATATCTCGACAGGGTAAGAGACAGGGTTGGCCTGGACCCCGTTCCTGCCACCGTCGAAAACATCCATAGAGAAAGAAGACTGGAACTGTCACTCGAGGGACTGCGCTACTTTGATGTTCTTCGCCGCGGGATTGACTATGCCAACCAGGAGTTCACCCACTCCGGCATCAGGGGACCGAATTACGAAGGCGACCAGCAAATATTCGATGTGACATTCAACCCGGCAACAAGAGGGTTTTTACCCATCCCGCAAACGGAAATTGACCTCTCTGCCGGCGTATTTGTGCAAAATGACGGGTACTAAAACAAAAATGCAGGCCTGACAAGCAGCCAGCTTATCAGGCTTGCACACCCGGATAACCCAGTGCTGCCATTTTCTCCCATCACAGACATGCAAATCAACAGAAATGCTTGCCGCGACAGACATTGGCAACAAAATGCAACAGAACCGGGCTGGTCAAAGAAGCACACAAAATATGAAAAAACGTTGAACCCCAAAACCGGGTCATTTGATCACCCATCTAGCATTTCCATTTCCAAAACAAACATTATATGTCAAGAACAACTTACACAGTATTTGTTGCCCTGATCGTTGCCCTGGGTGGGTTTCTGCTAGGCTTCGACAGTGCGGTGATCTCGGGTGCCACACCCTTTTACCGCGAAACATTCGGATTGAGCCAGGGCTCCATGCTTATAGGCTTTTCGGTGAGTTCGCTAATCCTTGGAGCAATTGTGGGAAATATCAGTGCCGGGCGCCTGGCCGACAGGTATGGCAGGCGTAATGTACTGATGTTTACTGCAGTGCTTTTTACCCTAAGCGCAATCACTACAGCCCTTGCACCTAATATAGTGGTATTCCTGTTTGCACGTATTCTTGGAGGCCTGGGTGTGGGGATGGCTATTTTGGTTGCCCCCATGTATATTGCGGAAATCGCACCCAAGAAATTCCGTGGCAGACTGGTTACCTTCAATCAGCTGAATATCGTTGTGGGGATATCCATAGCTTACTTTTCAAATTATTACTTTCAGCAAACCATTGTGGATCCGGATCTGAAATGGCGCGTCATGCTCGGAGTCGAAGCAATACCAGCCATTATATACCTGTTGCTCTTGTTTTTGGTTCCCAGAAGCCCCCGTTGGCTCATGCAAAAAGATAAACGGGAAGAAGCATTGCGTGTGCTGACTAAAATCAACGGAGAAGAAAACTCGCGCATCATTTACAAGGAAATTGATGACAGCCTGAATGAAGAGATCAACAAGGATAAGGCCAGGTGGTCTGACGTGTTCTCCAGGAAGATGAAAACCGTGCTGATTATTGGCTTTGGAATCGCCTTTTTCCAGCAGATCACAGGGATCAATGCCATATTTTATTATGCACCCATGATATTTGAAATGGCCGGTGGAGGAAAGGACGTTGCATTCCTGCAAGCGGCAATCCTTGGAGTTACCAATGTGGTCATGACCATAGCAGCCATAATGCTGATCGATAAGTTTGGCCGAAAACCATTACTGTATATCGGCGCTGCAGGAATTTGTATTTCCATGCTCATCGTAAGTTTCTCATTTATGAACGCCAAATATATTATCGATGACCGCTCAATGAAGGAGCTTATGTATGAAGTGGAAGAAATGGGAGCAGAACCGGTTCATCTCACTAAACTATATTCCCTGACAGATTTGAAAGGAGAAGCGTTTGTTAATGAAGTAGCCTTCTTTAGTCAGGTAAAAGAAAAGGTGGGCCAGGCCACTTACGACGTGTACAAAGAGATTATCCTGAAGCATTCTATCACCATCAACGCATTATGGGTATTAATAGGCCTGTTGATGTTTGTGGCCTCTTTTGCCATATCTCTGGGACCGGTGATGTGGGCACTGCTTTCGGAGATCTTTCCCAATAAGTTGCGCGGACTGACAATATCTGTCATGGGCTTCTGGAACTCCATTGTCAGTTTTTCTGTGGCTACTGTATTTCCGGTGCAGCTGGAATACCTGGGCTCAAGCAACACCTATCTGATTTATGCCATCTTCGGTTTTCTGACCCTGCTGTTTGTTTGGCGTTTTGTGCCCGAAACCAAAGGCAGATCGCTCGAGGAACTGGAAGACGAGCTGATTAAGGAATGAAAAGGTAAGAGATCAAAATAAAATTGCAAGGTTTAAAACAAAGTAATAACCAATTAATTCAACATGCCATGAAAATTCTCAAGATCAGTACCCTGGTGTTTGGAGCCTTCCTGATGTTTTCCTGCAACACAGCACAGGAGCCCGGCAACAGCTATTTAGCCGAAGGCCCGTCACATGTTGAGATGCGTGAGTTAAACGGCACGTATCGGCTTTTTGTTAACGGAGAAGAATTTTATGTGAAAGGTGCGGGTTGTGAGTTTGGCCCCTGCTATAAGATCGCTGAACATGGAGGCAATTCTTTTCGGACATGGCGTACAGACAACGGACAACGGTCAGGCCTTGAGGTACTTGATGAAGCTTATGAACATGGCCTTATGGTGATGATGGGGCTCGATGTGGCCCGTGAGCGCCATGGCTTCGACTACGACGACGATGAGGCGGTTGCTGAACAGCTCGAGCGTTTCAGGCAGGAGGTGCTCGAACTGAAGGATCATCCCGCACTTTTGGGATGGGGAATCGGCAATGAGCTGAACCTGCGCTATACCAACAAAAGGGTATGGGATGCAGTCAATGACATTGCCCGCATGATCAAAGAAGTGGATGGCAACCATGTTACCACAACCATGCTTGCAGGCATAGGACGCGATGAAGTGGATTATATCACCCGGAACTGTCCCGACCTGGATTTTATCTCAATACAAATGTACGGCGATGTGATCAACCTCAAGCAGCGGATAGAAGAAGCCGGATACGAAGGCCCTTACCTGGTTACTGAATGGGGGGCCACAGGCCATTGGGAGATGCCCGAAACAGAATGGGGCTCGCCCATCGAACAAACATCTTCCGAAAAAGCTGAAGCCATTAAACGGCGCTACAAAAAGGCCATCCTCGCGGATGATGAAAACTGCATGGGGTCTTATGTTTTCCTTTGGGGACAGAAGCAGGAACGCACCCCTTCATGGTATGGTTTGTTCACAGAAAAAGGAGAGAAAACCGAACCGATCAACGTGATGGAATACTTGTGGAAAGGCCGGTGGCCCGAGAACGTAGCTCCGAAGATGCACGACATCACCATTGATGGCAAAGGAGGCCGCTTCGACAATGTTCGGCTCGAAAAAGACAATGAATATACTGCGCTGATTACCGTAGAATATCCCGACAACAAAAACCTATCCGTGCGGGCTGAGATCATGCCTGAGCCTAAAGAGCTTAGTGACGGGGGCGATTTTGAGCCCCGACCCGAAAGCATAGAAGGGCTCATCCTCTCCGCCACCACATCTGAAATAAACTTTAAAGCACCTGCACAAACAGGTGCTTACCGCATCCTGGTTTACGTTGTCAATGATCATGATCATGCAGCCACGGCAAATATCCCGTTTTATGTAAAATAACATAGCTATATGGCATTTGTTCGTTTGTTCTTCATTGTGGTTGTGTTGTTTTTGGTTGGAAGCTGTCGCCCGCTTTTTACGGAAGTGCTTGTTAATAAGCACTTCCGGCGGGTCGATGGTTTGTTGCATGTGCTGTATCAAGCCCGGCACCCGAACACGCACCTGGTTTGACCTGATTCATTCAGATGACCGCTGAAAACACACACATTCCACCGCAAGGCGGATCCTCTGCCAACCTGATGTTTGCCAACCACAACAGTCACTATGTCACGACCTACCCCCCATATCAACGACCAGCCCCTGCATCTGCACACAGGTCAGATACATGGACGCCTCACTGAAGCTGAAGGAGAGGCTGTTTACTGCATTGAAAACTACGACCTCATGGACCCTTTTCTCATGAGCATTGTCAGCAGCAGCGACCTGTGGATGTATCTCTCCAGTAGCGGAGGCCTTACTGCTGGCCGGAAGAATTACCACAATGTACTTTTTCCGTACGAGACAGATGATAAAATTCACCTTTCTGCCCACCATACCGGTCCGAAAACCATTATCAGAATAAAACACCAAGCCAAACTGCTTGTCTGGGAGCCGTTTTCTGAAAACTATAAGGGAGCATATGATATTAAAAGGGAATTGCTGAAAAACCGTGCAGGAAATAGAATCATCTTTCGGGAAACCAACCATGATTTACAGCTGCGATTCAGCTATTGCTGGATGAGCTGTGATTCGCTGGGATGGATAAGAAAGTGCACACTGGAAAACCTGTCAAAGAGCCGACAGGACTTAGATATTACCGATGGATTGCAGAATGTGCTCCCATGGGGCATCATTCGCGAGAGCCAAAGCATGATGAGCACCCTGATGGATGCTTACAAGGTTGCCGAGTGGCATCATGAAAATAAGATGGCACTTTACAGAATGTCTTCCATCCCTGTTGACAGGCCGGAACCCAGTGAAGCCCTGCGCGCCAACACTATATGGTATACCGGGTTGAAAAATGAAATGGTTCTGCTGAGCAAGCAACAGTTAGAAAAGCTTTGGCAAAATGAGTCATTGGAGCCGGAAAAAGGACTGTTTGGTTGCCCCACATCTTTTTTTGTTCATGACGAATTCGCATTGGGCGGTGAAGAAGAAAAATGCTGGCATATGTGTGCCGATGTGGGCAAAGATGCTGCTGATATTGTCGCTCTGAAGAATGAAATCAGCCAGCAACAAAATATTACAGAATACATAGAGAAATGTGTTGAGCAAAGTGAAAAAAAGCTGCTGCACCTGGTGAGTATCTCCGACGGCGATCAACAGACAGGTGACAAGCTGAACGACAACAGGCATTTTTCCAATGTGCTGTTTAACATCATGCGTGGCGGTGTTTTTGACGAATCATATCATGTTGATATGCAGGACTTTATTGCATATTTGCGCGCTTCACATAAAGGGCTCTGCGAGAAACACAAAAAAGTCTTTGAGCGAACAGATGAAACGATGAAGCTTGAGGATATGTTGGATCTTGTCCGGCGAAGCAAGGATAATGACCTGATTCGGCTCGGGTTGGAGTATCTTCCTTTGAGTTTTAGCAGGAGGCATGGAGATCCGAGCCGCCCATGGAATTATTTTGACATTCGTGTGAAACATGAAGATGGGAGCCAATCATTGAATTACCAGGGCAACTGGCGCGATATCTTTCAGAACTGGGAAGCCCTGGCTTTTTCTTTTCCCGGTTTCTTACCCGGCATGATATGCCGCTTCCTGAATACTTCAACAGCCGATGGATATAACCCCTACCGTATTACCAGGGATGGCTTCGAATGGGAAGAGCTGGAGCCTGACAACCCCTGGGCCTATATTGGATATTGGGGCGATCACCAGATAATATACCTGCTAAAGCTCCTGGAAATGCATGAAAAGTTTTTCCCCGGCAGGCTTCTGGATGCTTTTGAACATCCCATGTTCGTTTTTGCTCATGTACCCTACCATATACGAAAGTATAAAGAGATATTAAACAATCCATATGATACCATTATTTTTGATAACGATCTGCATGCCAGCCTCTTGAAAAGAAGCAAAGAAATGGGTTCTGACGGCAAATTACTGCAATCGGGAGGCCATCTGGTAAAAGCGTCATTTATTGAAAAAATAATGGTGAGTCTTTTAACAAAACTCAGCAATTTCGTTCCGGAAGCAGGCATATGGCTTAACACGCAGCGACCGGAGTGGAATGACGCCAATAACGCATTGGTTGGAAATGGTGCCTCCATGGTGACGCTTTATCATTTGAGACGTTATGTTGACTTTTTGCTGCGTATTTTGAATCATAGCACGATGACGCGATTTGCCATTTCACAAGAGGTGGCCGGTTTTCAACAAACCATCAAAAAACCTTTCGCTGATAACAAACATCTTCTGCAATCAGGCTTTTCGAATATACAGCGCAAAGACATGACTGATCACCTGGGATTGGCAGGAGAAAAATACAGGAACAGCGTTTATAATGGTTTTCGAGGCAAAAAGCAATATATTGACAAACAGGAGCTAACCGGTTTTCTGACACTCACACTTGATTATTTGAACCATAGCGTTTCCAGTGGTAAAAGACCGGATGGCCTTTATCATTCATATAACCTGCTCGAATTTTCCCCTGAAGGGATAGCAATAAAACCGTTACAGAAAATGCTTGAGGGTCAGGCAGCTATCCTTGACAGCGGCCTGTTGAACCCCGATCAAAGCCTGCATCTTGTGCGCGCTCTCTTTGGCAGTGAATTATTCTGCCCTAAACGGCAAAGTTTTATGCTGTATCCGTTTGTAAATTTACCCTCGTTCTTTGAAAAAAATGTAATCCCCCGGGAATACGTATCTAAATCAAAACTTTTATTAACGCTTCTGGATCATGGCAATACGGACATCATAAAGCAGGATGAGCAGGGCGGACTTCATTTCCAGCCAGATCTGAGAAATGCGAATGACCTTAGACACGCCCTTGATCAGCTTCCGGGAAAAGGGATTGATAAGGGCCTTGTGGATGCTGAATCGGAACTTGTGCTGGATACGTATGAAAGGGTATTCAATCATGATGCCTTTACCGGCAGATCCGGATCGTTTTACAAATACGAAGGTCTTGGTTCCATATACTGGCATATGGTTTCAAAGCTTTTGCTGGCTTTGGGCAAACACCTGGTCGAATTTGCACATGATAAAAATTACCGCGAATATTTGCTTCCATTGAAAGCATATTACTACAAAATAAAAGCCGGTATTGGATCTCACAAAAGCCCTGATGAATATGGTGCCTTCCCAACGGATCCATATTCACACACACCCTTGCACATGGGTGCTCAGCAGCCCGGACTTACAGGCCAGGTAAAAGAAGACATATTGAGCCGATTCAATGAGTTAGGTCTGATTGTGGAAAACGGCAAAATTGAATTCCTGCCTTTATTGTTGCGCAGGCAGGATCTGGATGAGGATGGTTCTCTGCAGTTTGGTTTTTGCGGTGTGAAAATAGTCATCGTGGAGTCAGACATGCAACGCATCGAAGTGAGTTTTCGCAACGGCAAATCCCCCGTCCAACTCAACCAAACAGAACTCCCCTCCGACATCTCCAAAATGTTATTTGACCGTCATGACGGGATAGAGCGTGTGGTGTTTTATACCCCTTTTCCGCCAGTTGACAGCGAATAAGCATGCAGGGCACGGGATGTCCGGTTTTTCACGGGTCTATGGCATGTTCAAAAAAGCCTGCGATGTCCGTCACCCTGAGAGATGCAATGTTGTACTTGTTGATTAACTGAAAGGCCTGTTCCAGATAGTCAGGGTGAATGATATAGTCTTCTGGAATCGTGTCTATTTTATGTGCGTGTAAAACAAGAACTTCATTGTTCCTTCTGGCCCTCCTGATGCCTGTTTCGAGGTTTTCAAGCGAAATCCTGTAATTATAGTCTATTCCCATTGAATTCATGACCTTATATGAATGTTCATTGACAAAAATATCGTCATAGGCATCGATCGTGGTATCATCCATGTTCCATGTAGCTTTTCTCAGATATTCAAAATGTCCCAAAAGCAGGGAGTCTGCTTGAGGCGTTGATTCTCCGAAGGGATACGCAAAAGATCTTATATCAAACCCGAACCCTTCAAGGATGTTGACGGCCGGCAAAACCTCTTTCTTGAGGTATACATCTGGGGAATCTGCAAAATTCAGGACGCTGACGTGATGCAATCCATGACAGGCGATCTCATGACCGTCTGATGCAAGCAACTGCAACCCATTGATCATCATTGAGTCAAGTGTTTTGGGATGCGAAATAAAAAAGGTTGCTCTGATGTTGTATGATTCGAAGAGTCCGCGGTGGTTGACCCACTCATCGACAGACTGATCATCAAAAGTGAACACGACCCCGCCCCGGTCATGGACATTACGGCATTGGACGAACAGGAAGATGATCAGGAAATAAACCAGGTGTTTCATTTTTAAAGGTTTTTGTGAACGGGTATTTGGCACCAATCGATGGCAAAGATATAAATTCCAAGCCATACGGTCTGGTCTGGCCGGCATTGATGTAAATCTGTAGGTTGCCGCATCCACTGGAAATATTGCTTTCTTGTTCCTCCTGGACAGAAGGCAGCGTTTCCAGCGGCTGGATCGTGGAGCCCCTTCGCAATGGGTTCATGCCGGTTTTACAGTTTGATTATTTTTGCTCGCGAAAAGAACAACTATGGTGATGATTGTTTTGTTATTAAAGCAATTTTAAAAATGATCATACTTAAGTTGATCATCTGGCGTTTATGGTGGGTGATAATCATCTGGAAATGAAAACGAGATAAGATGACTGAATTCAATGGCGCAATGATGCAGTATTTTCACTGGTACACCCCTGCTGACGGTACCTTGTGGAAACAGCTGGCAAAATCGGCCCCGAGGTTGGCCAAAGCCGGGTTTACCTCGGTGTGGTTGCCGCCGGCATACAAAGGTACTGCCGGTGGATTGGATGTTGGATATGGGGTTTATGACCTGTTCGACCTGGGTGAATTTGACCAGAAAGGGTCGGTGCGCACCAAATACGGCACGCGGGAAGAATACCTGGAAGCTGTCAGCGCAGCGAAGCGATCGGGCATGCAGGTATACGCCGATATCGTGTTTAATCATAAACTGGGTGCTGATCATGAAGAAGAGCTCAAAGCCACCCCTTATGATCCGGAGAACCGGAATAAGCGCACAGGCAAATTGCAGAAGATCAAGGCGTGGACCCATTTTACCTTCCCGGGCAGGAAAGGCAAATACTCGGAGCTGCATTGGCATTGGTGGCATTTCAATGCAGCCGATCACAACGCGTTGGACAACGACAAGCATGCCGTCTACCTGTTTGAAGGAAAAAAGTTTGATGACCATGTCGATCCGGAAAAGGGCAATTTTGATTACCTGATGGGATGTAACCTCGACATCAACAATCCCGATGTGCAAAAGGAGCTCTTCCATTGGGGTGAATGGTACCTGGATACCACCGGGGTGGACGGGTTTCGCTTTGATGCGGTGAAACACGTGAAATCAGATTTTTTCACCAGGTGGCTCAACCATTTGCGTAATTACAGTGGCCGCGATTTGTTTGCTGTAGGGGAGTATTGGTCAGGCGAAAGTGAATCGCTCAAACGCTTTATAAAGAACACGGAAAGCAATATCATGCTGTTTGATGTGGGACTGCATTATAACTTCGCAGCCGCCGGAAAACAAAAAGAGGGATATGATCTGAGAAATGTCTTTGACAATTCTTTGGTCAGGGAACAGCCGGACCTTGCGGTGACCATTGTGAGCAATCATGATACACAGCCTTTGCAGGCGCTTGAATCGGTGGTGGAGCCCTGGTTTAAACCCCTTGCCTATGCTTTGATCCTGCTGAGAAAGGGCGGCTACCCTTGTGTGTTTGCAGCCGATTACCATGGGGCGAAATACAAAGACTTTGGCAGGGATGACAACGAGCATGAGGTTGAAATGGCGAGCCATCAATGGATGATCGATAAGTTTTTACATGTCCGCCGAACATACGCCTTTGGTGATCAGCAAGATCATTTCGACGACCCCCATTGCATAGGCTGGACGCGTGCAGGAAGCCGGGAGCACCCTGGCGGGACAGCAGTTGTGCTAAGCAACAAGGGGGCTGGAGCCATCAAGATGCGAACAGGGTCACCTGACACTGCCTATGTGGACCTTACCGAACACATTGCGGAACCGGTGGTGACAGACAGTGAAGGATGTGCTGAGTTTCGTTGCAATGCCGCTTCTGTATCGGTATGGGTGCCTGCTAAATAATAAAACAGGTGAAACCATTGATCTCCCCATGAATAACCCCGACACAATGCCATCATTTGCTGACGGAGGCTTTTTTACGAACCACAACGTTTTCTGTGGTGATGTTAATGATATACAACCCGTTAACCAGGGTTGACACATCCATCTCCAGGCTGCCGCCGGAAACATTGTCAAAGCGCATAATTTTTGCTCCGGCGACAGAGTAGACCTCCACGGTGCTGTTGTTCTCCATTCCCGCAATGGTGATCATGTCTTTTGCCGGATTCGGGTACAGGATGATATTACTGGCAACAGCCCCGTCATTTGATGTTGTGTCATCGCCGGTAGTGACTGCAATCACATTGGAGAAATCAGAAATCCCGTACTGGTTGATTGCTTTTATCCTGTATTTATACTCTGTAGCGGGGGTTGTCCCTGTTACCGGATAGGTTATGCCGTCAACCTCCATTCCGTCGATCAGGTGGGAGACAAAATCGTCGGCCGATACATAGAGCAGGTACGCATCAGCCGCTGTCACCTCCTCCCAGTTTGCATGAAATCCATACATGCCTATTTCCGTGGCTTCGGTTGCAACCGGCGCATCAATATCTGCATGCAATGAGACCTCAATGGTCGCGTCCTCCTGCTCAATTTCAAAAGATCCCTCCACAGGATGGAAATGATCGGCGGTTATTTCAAATGCATAGCTTTCTCCCGCCGGCAGATCCTCAAAAGTTGCCTCCCCCGACTCATTTGTATTGAGCGAGCCTACTCCGTCCACCACAATGGTTGCACCACCTACCGGGGTGTTATAATAATCACTGGCTACGTAGAAGGTGGCGTTATATGTTGGTCGCAATGTGATGTTAATGTGTATATCCTGATCTTCAATGGTTACTGTTCCGCTCTCCGTATAGTATCCGGGTTTTGCAACACTATATGTGTACGTATCGGCTATCAGGCCGGGGAAAGTATAGTGCCCGGCAGGAAACGGAACGCCGTTAAACGTGATCACCGCATCAGGAACCGGGTTGTTGTCCATATCCTCCACGCTGAATGTCAATGTATGTGAAGGCATTTTCCTGAGCACGATCCCATCCTGTCCGACGATAAAGGGGATTCCGTCGGGGGTTAAATTTATGGAAAGCAGGGCCCGTATCGTATTGCTGTTTACCTGCTCCCATGTTTCTCCGCCGTTTGATGTTTTAAGAATCAGGCCCTGGAAGCCAACGGCATAACCAACGTTTTCATCAACAAAGCAGAGATCATAGATGTCGTACGTTGTTATCCCGTCAAAACTTGACGTCCAGTTTTCTCCCCCATCCACCGTTTGAAAAATTCTGGCCCAGCTTCCTGCCACAAATCCTTTTTCGGGCGTTTGGAAGTAAACAGCACGTAAAAGTCCTGTTCCGCCAACCGGAACATCTGTCCAGTCGACACCGGCATTGATGGTTTTTCTCACCATTCCCTGCGAGCCCACAAAATACGCTGTATTCTCGTCTGCAAAATGAATATCCCAGCCAAGATACGAGTCATCGATCAGCGACCACGTCTCTCCGCCGTTTTCCGTTTTGTGGACACGCTGGCCCAGGGTATACCCCGTATTCTCTGATGTGAAAACAATCGTGGTTATATGGGCATCACTTATACCGGTCTGTGACGGAGCCCAGCTAGTGCCGCCATCCGTTGTTTTAATAACTGCGTTTGGCCCTCCTGCTGCGAACCCGACATCACCCGAGGTAAAATGAACAGATCGCAGGTGGTTGGTGGTGCCTGAATGGTGAGCCGTCCATGTGGTTCCGGCATTATGGGTTTTCAGCACAGTGCCGTATTCGCCAACCGCAATTCCGTTGTTTTCGTCAAAAAACCAGACATCATTCAGTCTGCCGTTCACGATACCGCTTACTCTCATAACAAACGGATCCGTACCGTCGCTGGAAAACACCGCCCCCCCCGAACTGACAAAATCAACTCTATTTGAGGGCCGTGTGAACATGCCCAGGGCGGGTCGTTCAGGATCATTGTAACGCTCTGTCCATGTCTCCCCGCTGTCGGTCGTTTGGAAAATTCTGCCACTAATGTCGAATCTGTATCCGATCTGTTCTGAGCTAAAATGCAGCGTGAGTGACGACCATTCAAGGTGGATTGCGTTTGCAGGCGTGCTCCATGTCTGACCGGCGTTTGTGGTGTATGCCGTTCTGTTGGTTGATGATATGAACGCAACAGATTCATTCAGCACTTGTATGGCATAACAGACCCCCAGACCATCAACCGAAAGATCCGTCCATGTTTCCCCGCCATCTGCGGTGATTGCAAGCTGCCTGATCCCTGGTAAGGTGTATACACCCAGCCCTTCAAGCGCATTAAAGAATTGTATCTGAAAGAAGCTCTGGTCTAGTGTTACCAAATGCCACGTGTCGCCTCCATCAGTGGTTTTGTAAAAGTTTTCCGGACCTGCCGTTGTTATATACGCGGTATGGTTTTCATTGAAGTCCGGAGGGAAGTGAACATCGCGCATGTAGTCTATTTCTCCCGGAGGCACTACCTCCTCCCACGTGTCCCCGCCATCGACGCTTTTCAGGATGATGACAAATCTGTTATTGCCTTGTCTGATCTCTCCAAACAGAAATCCACGGTCGGTACAGGTAAAGATTATCCGTTTAAAATGGTAATCATGGCCAATATTATAGGCCGTCCAGCTATAACCACCATCGGTGGTTTTGATAAATGCCCCGCCAGAGCCAACAGCGAAGCCGGTGTTCTCGTCGACGTACCATATTGATTCAAGGGTGGCATTGAATGAAGAGTTGCCTACCTCAAACCAGCCGTCATCGACGAATTGGGCACTTGCAAATAAAGGCAGCAAGGCCAGTGTCAGGGTAATGAGATGTGTTTTCATGGGTTGGTGTGTTTTATGTGTAAAACTGTGGGCGTTCTAAACAGATAATGAAGTACACATTAAAAACCTTCTGTGTGTAACCACGTGATCCAGTCATTTCATGTGCAAATGTCCGCCTGGCGGAAAATTTCGACAATTGCATAAAAACCGATAAGCACCCGGGTTGATGGATGCCGGACGATCAAATTAAAGTTGGGGAACAAACCAAATTTATAGAAAAAAAAGAATAAAAAAAATAATAATGTAATGTTTTTGTAAAAAATATACATACATTACAGGGCTCAGTATCGCGAATGTGAAAGTGATATTTGCACAGGGCAAGAAAAAACTCTATGAGAAAAGGTACCATGAAAGCAAATGACGATTTCATAAAAGCCACCTTACAGAAGAATGTGCAGCGGATTGATGACAGCTCTTTTACGGAAAGAATTGTTTAAACACATCTGGCTGAGAAACAAGTCGTTCCTCAAAGGCCATTTATGAACTTCATGTCCCTGATTATCGGGTTATCTGCTTTTATAGCAAGTTTTGGTTTTGTGTTGCTGATCAGTTACCATGGTGACTGGGTCCGGAAGACAGGACTCACTGAACAGCATGGGTTGTTGATCCTGGCCATTTCTTTTGTGTTTTTTGTTTACAATTGGATGGAGGAGTTTATTGCTTTCCGGGTCATGCGTTTAACCTCAGGATTCAGGTAGTTTTGTATGGGTTACATTTTTTATAAAGGATGCCACATTACCTGACCCCTATACGGTAGGTCATCTTAATCAGAAAGGTGTTGTGTGCATCAATGGAGAAGAGGTCATCCATGCTGCGTTCGTATTGCAGGTTTCCGTTTTGCGCAAAGCCTGAACGGTTCTGACTCCACACCAGGTGTATGGTTGATCCCGGGTTGTATTCCCAGCGCAGGACCAGGTTGGACAGGAATTCCTGCACCCTGAAATCCGGTTTGCCGAACTGGTAATCGATTGTGCCGTCAAGGTTTTCATCAACCTGGTAGGTCCCGTGTGTCAGCGTAACCTGATCTGGCCCCAGAATGGCATAGCGATCTTTTAACCTGTCTGCCATCGGATCGGTGATGTACTTGAATTCGGAATAGTGACCCGCTGCCACAAAGGGTTGTCCCCAGTATTGAATGGTTAGGTCAGGCAGGATGGTGAAGTTCACTCTGAATGAAAAACTGACCACTTCTTGCTTGATTTGACCGAATACATAACGGGGCAGTTCTCCATGGCTGGTCCTGCTGACATATTGGAGCGACTGGGAGTGCATTAAATAGGATGGGTTCAGCGACATGTTGAGATTGTCCAGTGGCCGGTAAATGAGTCCCACGCCAACCCTGCTGCTTTGTTGGTATCCTTCACTACCTCTGGTCAGGTTTCCGTTGATGCTTGCCACTAGATTTTTACGGTTGTCAGTTCCTACCCTAAACCAGGAATTCGTCTGGTCAGGCATCCGGAAAGCCGGTCCGCCTCTTAGCAAATTCGTTGAAACGATATCGTGGTTGTAGTTGATCCCAATACTGGTGGTCCAGTAATTCCGGTACCTGATGAACCCATTTAGATTATATCCTTTCATCAGATTCTGACCAGCAAAATTCCAGAGGCTGTATTGGTTCATCCCAATGTTGTAGGTGCGGTAAAAGCTTTTCGGTTCCCATTCACGATAAGAAACCGCATTTACCTGGATGATCTGGTCGGACTCTCTCATATAGCCGATGTCATTGATCTCGAATTCAGGAGATTTCCATGTAATAACCGAGAAAATATTCCAGTTTCCTCCACCGGTTTTGGCCAGCTGTATTCTGCCGCCGGTTCCTGTAAGTGAAGTTTTTGAGGCATCCACGTCCACATGCGATGCATCGGGCCGTTGGAAGTACCTGGCTGGGGAGTGTTGTGTGCGCAGAATGGCTGTTTCGTTGCCTGATACGTGGCTCATGGCACCATTCACGCTGAATTGCCAGGTCCTGTCTCTGAAATAACGGCTGTAATCCAGCCCGCCCGAATAAGCTGCACCGTGCATTTGTTCCGCCAGGTTGTCATCATTTCGGCGGTGTACACTGGTAAACATCCCGCCGACCATGCTGTTGCCGTCATTAAATTCTTTTTGCATCCTTCCGACAAAAAAATTTGTCAGTGGCTCCACCATTTTAAAAGAACGTTGCCCGGAAAGATCAATTTCTGCTTGCTCTTTAGCGGTAACTGCATCAATGATTGCCACAGAAAAGCCACTTTCTGTCCTGCCTGTCATCTTGGCTGCCCCCAGAATGTTGGTAAATCCCGGGGTATCTGTGTATGCACCGTTTTCAACAGATATGTGTCCCTGCGGCCGGCGGCCGATACGACGTGAATAGAAAAGGTTGTCGTTGCCATTCTCTCCGCCACCCAGGCCAATATTAAAACTGCTGATATTTCTCCCCTCGATAAAAAACGGCCGTTTCTCCTCAAAGAATGTTTCGTAAGCAGTAAGATTCACTTGTGAAGGATCGGCTTCCACCTGGCCGAAGTCAGGGTTGATGCTTATATCCATGGTGAGATTGCTGCTGAGCCCGATTTTGGCATCCATGCCCAGTTTGTAATTGTGGTCGCTTCCCTTGAGAAAAGGATTCCCTTCAACAGCAGCATATCTGTCGGCGGAGGAAACCGCATAGGGGGTCACATCAAAAACCCTTCGGGGTTTGATCCCATTGACACCCCCGAGGGTTCCAAACCGGTGTACCAATCCCGGTGCATCAATGGGTATATATGACCACAGGGAGGTTTCTCCAAATCTGTGTATTTCCCTGAGCACCTGAATCCCCCATAGGCCTTCCTCGTTGTCATCAAATCTGAGCTGACTGAACGGGATACGCATTTCGGCCATCCAACCCTGATCATCGGTGCCGGTGCGTACCCACCAGTTGGGGTCCCAGGTAAAATCCTCGTTCTGGCCGTCATTGGTGATCATATAGTCAAACTTGACCCCGGCGGCATTGACCCCGAAAACAAAAGCGGTACGCAGGTCATGGTAACTGTCAAAGCCGATGGCTACAACGTCCCCCTCGCTCTGGTCACGCCTTGTCAGCCGTTTTACAATACTGTCAGGAGCACTGTCGTATGCCCGGATGGCCACGTAAATATTGTCGTCGTCATACAATATTTTGAATTTTGTTTGTTGCGAAGGGCTCCGGCCATGATAAGGTTCAAACTGAATGAAGTCGCCGGACCATTCACCCTGCTGCCATGCTGGATCGTCCAAAACCCCGTCAATTTCAGGTGTCGGTCCTGACAAGCGTGTTGCCTTATAATGTTTTGCCGTATGATCTGTTGACCATACAAGGATGGGAAAGAGAACCAGAATGAATAACAACGAAAACTTTGTCATGGATGTGACCATCATTTGATGATAAATTACAACAATAGGTTTATGACAATTTTCGGGCCAGTAGTTATAATAAGGTGACTGTTAAATGTTTTGGCTTTATTAATAAGAAGGGACGCAAGCAAATGTGTCCGAATATGAACGGCTGTTGTGCGCATCTGCACACTGGTTTCCTCTTTTTTCTGCGTGCAGGGAAGGTTTCTGTTTTCGCAGCAGTTGGGCTGTGTACCGAAATATCGATGGTAACAAACAAAGCCTTCTTAAAAGCGAGCTATGCTTCCTTAGACTGCCACTGGCCAATGTGATCAGGGTGGGGCACCCGTATGGGTTATATTTTTTAACTTTACCAGAAATGAAATGATTATGAAAAGCCAAACCTGAAAAATTTTAAACATTATTTATGCTTGACAATATTCAGAATTCAATCAAGACGGCAATTTCGGAAAAAGCTGAGATCTCGCTTATTTATGATTCTGTCAACAGAAAGAATTATCTCAATGATTTTATCCTGTTCATGAAACCTGAAATTACCTCACACATCGGTTTCAAAAGCTTTACTGACATATTATCAGATATTATAGAAATTATTGAATCTCATCATATTAAAATCAATCAAATACATCTGTTAGGTTCTGATTATTTATCAAGAGAACATGTTTTTGAAGAACATTATAAAGCCATCAATGATGGGGCAAAAGATCCCCTGCAATTCCTGACCTTTAAAGCGCAACAAACCTTCAAAGATCTATTTGGGATTAATCTTATTGATGCTCATGTATTGGGTGGTTGGGAAATGTTGGATAGGTATCCGGGGCTTGATGCGCATCAATTAGATTCAATATGGCAACAAAGCGATTTTAAAAAACTGGACAGTGGCGTATATTGCAGTAAAATCCGTTTTGATTCCAGTGAAACCTTCATAATCAATGGGTTTGCACCCAAACAAATTGCTTATTATACGGAGGATGGTAGCTATATTCTCTTATTTGATCTGTCTTCCAATCTGGATTGGCATTTTATTCGACATGATTTTTGCGGGACAACCATGCCATCGGAAGCAAAACAGGGTTCTCTGAGGTATTTTTTATTTGCTAACCAAAAAAGATATGATATTGAAATGAGTATCAGCAAAAATGGCATTCATGTTTCTGCCGGTCCTATAGAAGCATTAAAAGAGAAGATGAATTTTTTGCGGATAGAAAGCCCGGACACAATCCCTTTTGGTAAATGCCTCTTGCAGCATTTTTCATTGGGTGACGTCAATAATATACTGTCTAATGCTTTATTATCAATAGAAGATACAGTCACCTCCATATTTAACTTAACCGAGAACATGAACAGTGATGAAGTTGTGGATTTACTAAGGAAGTACCAACCGTTTGATTGGCGGGTTAGTGATGGCGGTTTATGATGTTCAGGAAAAATGTTCTTTTACCGGGCCAATAAAGCTTTTTTTTTATTGCAATGAAAAATATCGCCGTATTTTGTGGCTCCAGCAGAGGGGTTGATCCGGAGTATTCAAGCCAGGCCAAAAAACTGGGACAGTTGCTTGCGCAAAGGAATATCACCCTGGTATTCGGGGGCTCGAAGGTGGGACTCATGGAAGACCTGTCCGATTCAGCTCTCCAGGCCGGTGGCAAGGTCATCGGGGTCATGCCCCGCTTACTGTACGACAAAGGGATCGGGCATCCGGGGCTATCAGAGATGATCGTGGTGGAGACCATGCATGAGCGCAAACTGCGTATGAATGAACTCTGCGACGGCATCATCGCCCTGCCCGGTGGCTTTGGCACCCTGGATGAATGTTTTGAGATGATCACCTGGGCCCAGTTGGGCATCCACCTAAAACCCGTTGCCCTGCTCAACGTCAAAGGGTTTTACGACCCCCTGGCTGAAATGATAAAACACATGACTACCCAGGGCTTTTTAAAGGAGATCCACCGCGATATGCTCATCATCTCGCCTTGCTTAGAACAGATCCTGCATAAGATGGAGGATTACACAGCTCCCACTGAAGGGAAATGGATCCGGTAGCATCCATGTAAACACCCGCTTTTTCCGTTGAGAGAATGGCTTTTTATTTTATATTTACATCGTATTTTTACTTCCAATGGTATGATATTTTGGTTTTTTTAACCAAGCGGGTGGGGTAGAAGAGTGGGGGTGAAGGGGCGAAGCTGTGGACTGAGGTTGAGGTTGAGGTTGAGGTTGAGGTTGAGGTTAAGGTTAAGGTTAAGATTACGATTAAGATAAAGAGTAAGATTAAGGATGAGGTTGAGAGGGGTGTAGGAACAGGAAGAGGAGTGTTAGGAATAATCATAGCAAAAGGCAAGGTTGGTGGGGAAAAGAATTAACCACAGAGGCGCGAAGGACTCAAAGAAAGACTTAAAGAAAAACCTTCGCGTACTTTGCGTCTTCGCGGTGAAAAAAAGATTAACCGCAAAGGCGCAGAGAGCGCAAAGAAAGACACAAAGAAATAACTTAGCGTACTTTGCGTCTTCGCGGTGAAAAAAATTAACCACAAAGGCGCAGAGGGCGCAAAGAAAGA
>SLCY01000075.1 GCA_007125585.1 Bacteroidales bacterium | reverse complement strand
TTAGCTATTGGCTTTTAAACCTTTAAACCATTCAACCCATAAACCTTTAAACTTTTAAACCCTTAAACCTATTTGACATTTCAACCTTTGGACAAAATATGAAAAAATAACATGTACATTTGTGCCATGCTGCAGAACTGGAAAACCGGCTTGGTCTTTTTGTTCCTGAGTGGCCTGATACTATTGTTTATTGTGGCTCCCCTGGCCGGGATGTTTTTAAAGACATCCGGTGTACAATACCTCGACACATTGGCAGATGTGGAAGTCCGCCGGAGCATTCGCCTGACATTGTTCAGTTCGTTGGCCGGCGTGATGGTTTTTGGACTGGCTGCCATTCCCCTTGCCTATGTACTGGCCAGGAAAGATTTTCCGGGCAAGGGGTTGGTCAATGGATTGGTTGACCTCCCGGTGGTGATCCCGCATTCAGCTGCAGGCATTGCCATACTGGGTGTGGTAAGCCGTGGCACCCTGATCGGGCAGGCCGGTGATGTGGCAGGCATCCAGTTTGTTGGCGGGATTGCCGGGATCGTTATCGCCATGGCTTTTGTGAGCATCCCGTTCTTGATCAATGCTGCGCGTGATGGTTTTGAATCTGTGCCCGAAAAGCTTGAAAAGGCGGCTTTGAATCTGGGTGCTTCGCCATGGCGTGTTTTTTTTACCGTATCGTTGCCACTGGCAAAGCGACAGGTACTTACCGGGTTGACCATGATGTGGGCCAGAGGGCTGAGTGAATTCGGGGCCGTGGTGATCATTGCCTATCATCCGATGGTGACCCCGGTGTTGATCTGGGAACGGTTTACCTCTTTCGGGTTGTCTTATGCAAGGCCTGTGGCTGCAGTTTTTGTGCTGGTGTGCCTGATCATTTTCGTGGCCATGCGGCTGCTGGCCAAACAACGAATACATAAACGACATTGATTATTCCAAACGCCATGCTGCTCATCGACAAACTCAGCGTACAATTGGACTCATTCGCACTCGAAGACATATCCCTTCGTGTTGCGCAGGATGATTACCTGGCGCTGCTCGGTGTGTCCGGGTCCGGCAAAACGGTTCTGCTGGAAGTTTTGGCCGGACTGGTGAAACCTGCAAAAGGCAAAATATTGTTCAATGGATCAGACCTAACCTGTGAAAAGATCCAGAAACGTCCGGTCGGTTTGGTTTATCAGGACCTTTCGCTTTTTCCGCATCTGAATGTATTTAAAAACATCGCTTACCCTCTGCGAAAAAAGGGATTGACCTTTCAACAGGTGCATGAACGGGTCACTTCACTAGCTGCACAAACCGGTGCAGACCACCTGCTCGACCGTTACCCGGGTACCCTTTCAGGTGGCGAAGCCCAGCGGGTAGCATTGGCCCGCACCCTTGCCGCCGACCCCGACATATTGCTGCTTGACGAACCCTTGTCGAACCTGGATGTGCAACTGAAAAGCGGTTTACGATCGGTGCTGCGAAACATTCATAAAAGCGGGAAAGCCATCATCCATGTGACACACGATTTCATGGAAGCGGCAACCCTTGCCAGCAAAGTAGCGATCATTGAAAACGGGCGATTGATTCAATTTGGCACCCCGGAAGAAGTGTTCCGGCATCCCAAAACAGAATTTGTGGCGCGTTTCAGTGGCATAAAAAACCTGTTCCCCTGTAAAGTCAATCCCGTGTCGGGCTCTCCGGGGTTGTACTCCGGAAGGGTCAACGATCAGCTTGAAATCCTTTATCTTGGCAAAGATGGCGAAACGACCGGTTATCTGATGATCCCACAGGAAGACATCCTGATTTCGGAGGAGCTGATAGAGTCATCGGCCGTTAACCGCTTACAGGGGATGATCCGCGAGATCTATCTCAGTGGTTCCGGCATGGAAGTGGTAGTGGATGCCGGAGCAGAATTTGTAGTGTCGGTGAGCAGGCGCTCACACGACACCATGCATCTTAAGCCCGGCAAAAAAGTGTGGCTGACATTCAAGGCATCGGCTGTGCGGTTTATTGAGGGCTGATCTGTTAAACATTAACAATGACATAAGCGTTTATACAAAAGAACCTGATTGTTCACGTAAAACCAAAAAAAAATGATCACTCACCGTCGCATTTTACCTTACTTTGTTTTGTTGCTGGTTGCCAGCCTTGTTTCGTGCCAGACCCGGACACCTGAGCAACAAGCCCGCCAATTGCCCTATCCGAAAAACATCATCTATTTTGTGAGTGATGGCATGGGCTACAACCATGTTCTGGCCACCAACTATTTTGAACATGGCCAGGCAGGTGCTCAGGTATATGAGCAGGACGACTGGCTTTCCCTGGCACAGGCCACATATAACGCAGCAAGGATCTCCGGTGGAGAAACAATCTTCCATAATGGTTATGCTCCCCGTACCGCCTGGGAGGATCCGGGTTACCTGTCGGCAGACTATACCGACAGCGCAGGGGCCGCCACGGCACTCTCCACGGGGAAGAATACCATTGGCGGGGCACTGGGTTTGGGTTTGTTCGGCGACACCCTGACCCATATAAGTCAGGCGGCCAAAGCCCTGAACAAATCTGTCGGGATCGTTTCGAGTGTGCCCCTGAGCCATGCCACCCCGGCCGGTTTTGTTGTCCATAATCATAGCAGGCATAATTACGAAGAGATTGCCAGGTATATGTTTTTTCATACGAAGGCAGATCTGATCATGGCCCCGGGACATCCTTATTATAACGACGACGGGGAACCCGAAGAGATGACGGCCCGTTATGTGGGCGGTTTTGAGATATGGGAACAACTGGTGGCCAATGACGGTCGTACCGAATTTGTTTTTGGTGACGATCTGTTGTATGTTCAGGATGTGGATGGCGACGGCAATCGTGACCCGTGGACATTTGTTGAGGCACGTGAAGAATTTGTTGCCATGGCCAGCGGGCCCACACCCAAGCGTGTGCTTGGTGTGCCAAGGGTCTATTCGACACTGAATTATGGGCGCAACCGGGACCACAAAGCGGACATGCCTTTTGAACAGCCCATGAATGAAAACATTCCGACGCTCGTAGAGCTGACAAAGGCTTCGCTGAATGTGCTTGGTCAAAACCCGGAAGGTTTCTTTGTGATGATTGAAGGGGGAGCCGTAGATTGGGCAGGGCATGATAACCATATGGGCCGCATGATCGAAGAGCAGATTGATTTTAACAATGCTGTGATGGCTGCTGCAGATTGGGTGGAGACAAACAGCAGTTGGGATGAGACCCTGGTTATCGTGACCAGCGATCATGAAACCGGTTATCTGACAGGGCCGGGTCATCCCGATCCTTTCAACGACGACGTGGTGAACCGAGGCCGGGGCAATCTGCCCGAAGCCAGATGGCACTCTGGCAGCCACACCAATATGCTGGTGCCTTTTTATGCCAAGGGGCCGGGTGTTGAATTGTTTGAGTTCTTTGCAGATGAAAAAGACCCGGTACGCGGGCCCTTTATTCAGAACACGAACATCCCGCAGGCGGTTTTCCTGATGTGGGGCAAACCAGATATCGTGGTTCACCGCCTGAACAGATAGGATCGGCTTGAGACCCGGGTTTAACGGTTACACCGGGAAACCCGGGCCACATATGACTAATCAAGATAAATGTCGTAAGGCAGACGCGTCAGGACGCCCGTCATGTCGCGTGCTTCTTCCAATTGCTTGTAATACCGGTAAGAAGGTCCCAGCTTGCGTTGCAACATCCTTTCCTGTATGCCGCCGAAACTTTCCATCAGTTGCTCCAGGAACTCTTTTCTGATGGGATATTCAACAATGCGGTAATCTTCCAGTTCGGCCAGTTCGAAGGCTTTCTCAACAGCCAGTTCCAGTCCGCCGAAATCATCGATCAGGCCGTTTTGCTTCGCTTCTGCACCGCTCCATACCCTTCCGCGGCCCAGTTCATCCACTACCGACACAGGGATGTTTCGACCCTCTGCCACATGTTCAATAAAGGTATCGTAAACCTGTGCGATGCTTTCTTCGATGATCCGGCGTTCGGCCGGTGACAGGGGTTTGGTTACAGACATCATATCTGCCAGCTGGTTGGTCTTGACATTGTCGAAGGTGATGCCCAGCTTTTCATTAAAAAACTCCTGCATATTCGGGATCATGCCAAATACGCCGATGGAGCCTGTAATGGTGCTGGGGCTGGCCACGATCCAGTCGGCTGCGCATGCAATGTAATATCCTCCCGATGCGGCCACATCGCCCATGGAGGCTACCACCGGTTTTTCCCTGGCAGCCAGTTTGACTTCACGAAGGATTACATCCGAGGCCAGGGCACTGCCGCCGGGAGAATTGATTCGGAAAACAATGGCTTTAACATCATCGTCTTTCCTGGCTGCACGCAAGGCGCCTGCAATGCGATCTGAACCGATGATCCGGTCGCTGCCCTTTCCTGAGATGATGTTTCCGCTCCCATATACCACAGCGATCTTGTTCTGGCTGCGGGGAGATATCATGCTCTTCGGCAGGGGTGCTCGCAGGTAATTGTCCAGTGCGACAAATTCAATCTCTTCTTCTTCTTCCAGGCCCAGGCGCTCCCGGATGATATCGTAGAGTTCATCACGGTAAGCCATCCCATCTGCCATATCCCATTCCAGCGCCATGGCGGCATTTCGTGTGTGCAGATTGTTGGCCACTTCGTTCAGGTGGTTGATGGTCAACCCGCGCGTGATGGCAATTTCGCCCAACACATTGTTCCATATTGAGCTGATGTATGAAAGGATCTGTTCGCGGTTTTCAGGGCTCATGTCTTCGCGGAAAAAGGGCTCTCCTGCACTTTTATATTCCCCGTGGCGGATTATTTGCGGATCGATGCCCAGGCGGTCGAGCATGTTCTTCAGGAAAAACAGCTCCGAATTGAGTCCCCTGAAGTCGATCATGCCCTCCGGGTGAAGGTATAGCTCGTCTGCCACACTGCCCAGATAATAAGCATTCTGTGAATAGGTTTCCCCATAGCTGATCACGAACTTGTCCGGCCCCTTGAAGTCATCGAGCGCTTTTCGGATTTCGTGAACGGTGCTCCAGCCTGCCGGCAAAATGCTCAGGTCGAGAAAAATACCTTCGATATTTTCATCCTCTTTCGCCTTTTCAATACTTTTCAAAATGTCGTTCAGGCCAATGGCCCTGCGGGGTGAGAATGACATGAGGTCGAAGGATTCGAAAGGGTTGCCGCCCCCGCGATCTACGATCTCAGTGGTCAGGGTGAGGTGCAATACTGAGTTTTCCTCCACCTTAACGGTGTCTTTGGTTGCCATGCCTGCAATGGAGGCAACAATGCCAATCATCAGCAAAAAGATGATCAGGAAAGTGAGAAAAAATCCCAGCATGGATGCAAACATGAACCTGAAGAACTGTTTCATGGTTTTACGATTTAAGATTAATGGTAAGTTTTTTCAGCGCTAAAGTTACAAAACTTCATTTTGTTTGTCACAAAAAAAACCAAATTTTGCAGACCCGTTTTTTTTGTTCAATTTTGTTTGATCGATTCAATGGCTTCTGCCCATGGCAACTGTTTATCTTTTATTGGGGGGTAACGAGGGGGATGTCCCGGCGGCTTTCTCCAAGGTGTTTTCATTGCTGAAAAAAGAAGCGGATATCCGGATCCTGTCAGTGGGGTCATTGTACAAAAGCGAGCCATGGGGCATGGAGGCGGCAGACATGTTTTACAATCAGTCATTGGCTGTCGTGACTGATCTGTCCCCGCGGCAGCTTCTGCAACGCCTGCTTTCCATAGAACGTGCGGTGGGGAGGAAACGCACATTGGGAGTGGTCGAATCCAGGGCCATTGACATTGACATCCTGTTTTACGATGATGAAATTATTTCATTTCCTGACCTTAAAATTCCCCATCCGAGGTTACATTTGCGTAAATTTGCCCTGTTGCCACTCATGGATATCGCCCCCAACCTGCAACACCCTTTGCTGAAAAAAAGCATCCGGCAGTTGGTGGCCGAAGTGCGTGATCCCCTGAAGGTGGAAAAGGCGGGGGGTGGGGCACGGCCCTGAATCATGCTTTTCGAATAGTAATGACATGCGATACAACTACATAGCCATTGAAGGAAACATCGGTGCGGGAAAAACTTCCCTGGCAACCCGCATTGCCAAAAGGTACAACGGAAAACTGATCCTCGAACAGTTTGAAGAAAACCCTTTTCTGGCAAAGTTTTATGAGAATCAGGAAAAATATGCGTTCCCTTTGGAATTGTCTTTTCTGGCTGACAGGTACCAGCAGCTCAAGCGCGAACTGTCACAACAGGATTTGTTTTCAGATTTCACCATATCCGATTATTTTTTGAACAAGTCATTGATATTTGCGCGTAAGACCCTAAATGATGATGAGTACCAGTTGTTTATGACTTTGTTTAACATCATGAACGCCAACTTGCCAAGGCCTGATTTGCTTGTGCATCTGTACGTGAAGACCAGCAGGCTGCAAAACAATATCCGTAACAGGGGGCGTGACTATGAGCAGCGTATTCCTGATGAATATCTGGACAAGATCCAGGATAGTTATTTTGGTTATTTAAAGCAACAACCGCAGTTAAGGGTCTTGCTGCTTGACATGAATGCTGTCGATTTTGTTGCCTATCCTTCTCATCTCGAGGTGTTGCTGGAATGCATTGACAGGCAATATCCCAGGGGGATAACAAGTATAAGGCCGGGTGTTTGATGGGGACGGGCCGCAAAAAAAAAGGGGGCACTTTTGGCCCCCCTTTTTTTTAGTATGGCAAAAAGTTTACAGGACGATATCCTGGAATTCGCTTTGTCCGAAAAACTGGATAAACTCCCTGTCTTCTGCGGCAATCTCTTTGATGGCAGAATTCAGTTCAATGGCACGGCGCAGGTTGCTGTACAACGCGGCAGGTTCGTTGTTCCTGGCAGCGATCACTGCCTTGAGGTAGGCGACATGGGCACATTCAGGCGCGCAGTTCAGGGTGTTGACGGCAGCACTTTCGTTGTCGTTCATGAGCTGGGCAAGCGCCACATTATATTTGCAGGTATATCCGGTGAAGCTGGACAATGCGTCCGGATAATCACCGCTCCTGATTTGAATCACGCCCATGTTGTAGCTTACATCTACTCCCTGTGCACGTGCAGCCTGGAACAGCGATACGGCATTTTCGTCATCGTATTCCCATGCGGCAATGACACCAAGGTTGTTCTGGACATGTCCGTTGCCCGGTGCCAGCTGGTTTGCTTTTTCAAGGTGTTCTGCAGCCTCTTCTGTTTCTTTCATCTCAAGAAGGATCGCTGCGGCATTGTTAAACCCTTTGTAGCTTCCGGGGAAGAGCTCCTGTGCCGACAGATAGATATTCAGCTGAACCTGTTTGTCGTCTGATAATGTGGCCGCAAACAACAGCTCTTTTTCATCCAGCTTACCAGGTTCTTCGACTGCCAGGGTGGCAAGCTCCTCATGGGTATATTTGGGTTCGTATGCATGAACTGTGATTTCAGCACGGCGGAGCGGCTCAAGGATCTTTTCGATCTCCCCATAGATGAGTGTCATGTCTTTAATCCTTTGTTCCCTTTCAGCCGGGCCAAGCTGAGAATTGATCACGTTGGCAATCGCTTGTTTGTCAGGAAGGTCAGAAACTTCCAGCTTGGCCATGAACCCGTCAAAATCTTCTCCTTTGGCATTGACCCTGAGTTCAGGCATGGCAACCTCTTTATCCTCAAAAAGGTTTTTGATATAGCCTTCGCCTGTAGAGGCACGGTCTTCTGACAACTCCAGGTTAAAGGCCACCTCACCTTCGGGCGAAGCCCAGGCGTTTACATCAACAGCTTTGAGTTCCCAGCCCCTCTGAATGAATTCGGTAACATCCTCAATGGCTTGCTTTGCTTCATCTGTTTGGTTCAGGTCGAGTCGCCAGTTCAGATGATGGCGCATGTATGCAAAATAAATATTGGCTGTTTTTGATATGATCACCTCTTCCTCGTACTCATGAGGGGCTATTGACACCTTGTGGTCTTTTTTAACCCTTTGGGAAGTGACAATCACACCATCGGCAACTTTCCTTGCCGGAAGTTCTGTTGCCCTGTCCCCCCTGCCTTCACGGTATATTTTAGCATGAATGTAGAGCTCGGAGGCAAGCATGTCGGGGTCATAGTCAACAACATTTTCAAGCGCGAACATCGAGCGGCGGCCCCGTTCGATCATTTGACCCGTAGTTGTCGTATTGCTGCCACGCAGTGTAACTGTTTCGAGCTCCATTTCTCCGGTGGCATGTTTTAAAACCGGTGTGATCTCTACCACTGCATTACGGTGGAAATAGCCTTCGCTGACAACACCTTCCGTATTTGCAGCAACCTGGCCGCCATGATTCTCCAGCGGATTAGTTTCAGGGGTATAGCGAATACCCTCATCGTAGTTTCTTGCCATCCTGGGAATCCCACAGCTGGCAAAGATTCCTGCTGTAATAAGCATTACAGCCAAAAGTCTAAAGTTAATGTTTTTCATAATTCTTGTTTTGTATTGGTTAATCATTTTTGATGGTTTATTGATTTTACAATGATTATGGAGGTTACAAAAGTACGTACAAAAAACAATGTGTACACAAATATACATAAATTTTTTTCATTCGAAATTACACACAGACGAATGAAAAAATTTATGTGAAAGCGAAGCGGTTCCTCCTGTACACCAGCATTTTGTATTTTTAACCCGGGCTGGTCATTGGAGCTTTGTGGTGGAAGGCCAAAAGCCAAACCAGAAAAGGGGTTTGGCCTTGGAATGGATTTTGTTTGAATGCAAGCCGGGAGATGATCCCTTGCCTGACCGTGCAATTATTGATGTTGTGGTTGAAAAAAAACACTGGCTGACGACAATAATTCAACATTGGTTTTGTGGTATTCTCAAAATGTTTTACATTTGCACTCCTTTTTTAAGGAGAATCCGTTCAGGAACGGCCCGTTCGTCTAGGGGTTAGGACGCCAGGTTTTCATCCTGGTAACAGGGGTTCGATTCCCCTACGGGCTACAGAAAATTATCGTTGCACCAACTTATTTTACAGTTACATTATGGCAAACCATCCGTCAGCAAAAAAAAGAGCACGGTCCGACCACGCCAAAAGGCTCCGGAACCGTTATTATGCCAAAACCACTCGTACAGCGATCAAAAAGCTAAGAAACACAACCAAGAAGGAAGAGGCACAGGAAAGCCTGCCCCGTGTAGTGTCCCTGATCGATCGCCTGGCTAAGAAATCGGTCATTCACAAAAATAAGGCCGCCAACTTGAAGGCCAAACTCACACAGCATGTAAACCGCCTGCAGTAGGGAAGGCCGGGACTTTACAAAAACACCTTTGTTTTTTTGGTTTTTTTGAGATAACAATTATTTTTGCACCGGATAACATAATATTGGCCCGTTCGTCTAGGGGTTAGGACGCCAGGTTTTCATCCTGGTAACAGGGGTTCGATTCCCCTACGGGCTACAAAAAAGACCTTTCGTCAGAAAGGTCTTTTTTTATGTCAAATCATTTCGTATATTCGTCAGGAAATGAAAAAATTCTGTTGTACCTGGGTGAGTTCCATGTTTTAAGTTGTTTGATAAACAAGGATCAGGCTTTTTGCACGATGCCGTTTTTCGCTGCTGTCGGCCCCAAAACCACGGAACCCCCGGATCCGGAACCTGAAATGAAATATACAGATGCACAAACCCAAAACTGCAGCGTATACTGTATCTGCACTGCGTGGTATCAAAAGCTGGGCTGAGGACGACCGGCCCCGCGAGAAGCTGCTTTCAAAAAGCAGAAAGGCCTTGTCGGATGCCGAGTTGCTTGCCATCGTCATTGGCTCGGGGACCTCCGATCAGACAGCGGTGGAGGTGTCGCGCACTATTTTGAACAGCGTATCAAACAACTTGTGTGAACTTGCCAGGTTAAGTATCATGGAATTAATGCGCTTTAAAGGGATTGGCAACGCTAAAGCCAGCAACATCATGGCCGTCATGGAGTTGGGCCGTCGCCGCAGATTGTCAGAAGGATTGAAAAAGAATATGGTAAGCTGCAGCCGCGATGCATATGAGATCATGGCGCCCATTATCGGTGACCTGACCTATGAAGAGTTCTGGCTGATACTGCTGAACAGGGGCCATCGGATACAACGCACCATTTGTGTCAGTGAAGGGAGTGTGTCAGGAACTGTTGCAGACCCTAAAAAAATATTCAAAATAGCACTCGAATACAATGCCTCTGCCCTTATCCTGTGTCATAATCACCCCAGTGGCCTGGTAAAGCCCAGCCCCAACGATCACCGGATCACAAAAAAATGCAAAGAAGCAGGGGCATTCCTTGATCTGCCGGTACTTGACCATCTCATCGTCGCCAACGACAGCTTCTTCAGCTTTGCTGATGAAGGTTTGCTGTGAGTCAATGATGAAAGGTCCCAACAAACGCCAATGCCCTGTGCACATTTTTACCCGCCGGGCACTGTGCATGTGTACGGATTCCTAAATGGTTGCCTTTCGGCCGTATCACTTCATTAAGCGCTCTTTTTATCTGCAAAAACCAAATTTAACGTACCTTTACGGTATATTTTACCGCCTAAAGCCGCCCGGATGATACTGGTATACACCCCTAAAATTGCGAACCGGATAAAATATGTTGTCTCATTGATGCTGGGCAACGTATTGGGCCTCGAATGGAGGCTTACCAATGACAAGGATGAATTTGTCAGCTTCAGGGGCCCGAAGATCAACTACAGCAAATCATCATTGAAAAAAGATGAATTGCATATCCCGGCCAATGGCTTCCTGCTGGAACGGGGAGTCCATTATTTCCTCCCGGAGACCGTACACAGGGGCAAACTCCCATTGCTGTTCCCTGTGCCAAAGGCAAAACATGACATTCCCTTTGATCTCTTCGCTGCCACCTTCTATCTGGTGAGCCGCTATGAAGAATACCTGCCACATAAAAAAGATGTACATGGCCGGTTTGAAGCTTCGGAGTCTTTTGCCTACAAAAATAACTTTTTGAACCAGGCAGTGGTAAATCATTATGCAGAAATGATCAAAAGCCTGTTGAAAAAAAAACACCCTGGCTATCGGTTCCCATCAAAAGGATTCTCCTTTATCCCGACCTATGATATAGATATTGCATTTGCTTACAAGGGAAGGTCCCTGTTCCGGAATGTCCTGGGCATGCTTCGGTCGATAGGAAACATAGATTACCGTTCACTTTTGCAACGCTGCAGGGTCTTGCTTGGACAGGAGAAAGACCCATTTGACACTTATGACGAACAATTGTCGCTTTACAAAAAGAGTGGCATCAAGGCGTATTACTTTTTTCTGTGTGGCGATTATGGACCATATGACAAAAACCTGGCTTTTTTTTCGAGGGAGTTGTTTACCGTGATCAAGAAGTTGGGTGATTATGCCCATATTGGCATTCATCCCAGTTACCGTTCCAATGAGGAAGAAGGTATGCTTAAAACAGAATTGACCAGGCTGTCCGGAATATTGAAATATGATGTCCAGTGCAGCCGTCAGCATTATCTGAGGCTGAGCATGCCCCACACCTATCAAAACCTGTTGAAGCATGATATCACATGTGATTTTACCATGGGATATGCCAGCCAGCCCGGCTTCAGGGCAAGCATCTGCAGCCCTTACCCTTTTTATGACCTGGAGACGGAAAAAGAAACCCCGCTTACCATTGTTCCCTTTGCGTTGATGGATGGGACATTGCGCGACTATCTCCGGCTCACCCCGGAAGGATCCATGCCGGTCATCGACGAATTGATCCGGGAAGTGGAAAGGGTCAACGGAACTTTTGTCACCCTCTGGCACAATGACTCCCTTGGCGATGCCGGTGAATGGCGCGGATGGAAGGAAACTTATCTGAAAATGTATTGGATGGCTACGGAGAAAGCCAGTAAAGCAAAAAAATGAAAGGGCGAAACACAAAATCCTGAACATCGAGCAACAATGCTTCGATATCTGAAATGTGATTCACCCAGACACTATATCAGAACATATGATCCGTTATGTAAGACATGATGAGATAGATTTTGACAAATGGGATGTTTGCATTGACAACGCCATCAATGGGATGTTCTATGGGTACTCTTGGGTTCTTGACATGTGTGCCCGGACATGGGATGCCCTGGTGGAAGATGACTATCGTGCGGTAATGCCCCTTCCTTACAGGAAAAAAGCGGGGATGAAGTATGTTTTTCAGCCTTTTTTTGTTCAACAACTTGGGGTTTTCAGCACCCACAGCTTAACGGAAGATGTTAGCAAACGCTTTATTGATGCCATACCGGGGGTGTTCCTTTTTGGCGAGTTCAGCATGAATACCTATAACCCATTGCCATCAGATCATCCATATATTTCGGGCCGTGGCGTGACCCATGAGCTGGACCTGATACCGCCTTACGGGCAACTGCGGGAGAAGTATTCAAAAAATACCCGGCGAAATATAAAAAAGGCCCTTGAAAGCGGTGTTTTTGTGACGTCGCATGGCCGCCCCGAGGAGATTATCCAGGCATTCAGGCAGAACCGTGGCTCCCGGAACATCCCTTTCACGGAAAAAGACTACCAGGTTTTGAAACATGTGATCTATGCCGGAATCTACAAGGGGATGGTTTCGTTAAAATGCGCCTACTCCGCCACCAATGATTTTTGTGCAGGCATTGTTTTTTTTACAAGCCATAACAAGTCGGTATGGCTGTTTTCCGGCTCTACACCAGAGGCAAGGTCAAACAGCGCAATGAGCCTTTTGGTGGATGAGTATATCCGGGAAAATGCAGGCAAAGAGATGATCCTTGATTTTGAAGGATCGGCCGATCCGAACCTGGCAAGATTTTATCGTGGGTTCGGTTCGGAAGAATGTGTATTTTTACACATTAAAATGATAAGGATGCCGTTTGTGTTAAAACCTCTGATCAATCTATACCTTAATCTGAGGAACTATTTAAAATAAGAAGGGATGCCAACGATTCACAAGCTGGGAAGCACATCGTCTTTGATGAACCACTATATTGCTGAGTTGCGCGACGAAAGCATTCAGCGCGACAGTTTGCGTTTCCGGCGCAACATGGAAAGGGTGGGGGAGATATTTGCCTATGAGATAAGCAAAACCCTGCATTGGCAAAAAAAAGAAGTGACCACCACTCTTGGGGTCGCCTCTTGTGAGGTGTTGGCGCAACAGCCGGTGATCGCCACCATATTAAGGGCCGGTCTGCCCTTGCACCAGGGTTTGCTGAATGCCTATGACAAAGCTGAAAATGCGTTTGTGTCAGCCTACAGGAAACACCGTAAGGATGGTCGTTTCGACATAAAGGTTGAATATGTGTCCAGCCCTTCCCTTACAGATAAACCGCTGATCATCAGTGATCCAATGCTGGCAACCGGTGCGTCCATGGTCTTGAGCTATAAAGAGCTCCTGATGAAGGGCCGGCCGCTGCACACCCATATTGTTGCAATCCTGGCAAGTAACCAGGGGGTGGAATACATCAGGAAGAACATGCCGAATAATGATTATACACTCTGGGTGGGTGCCGTTGACGATGAGCTGACAGCAAAAGCATATATTGTCCCTGGCCTGGGGGATGCCGGTGACCTGGCCTTTGGAAGCAAATTGTAACCGGTACCTGTGAGACATCCATGGCAGTAAAATGATCGTCCGTGGTGTTTTCTTGACAGGCAAAGAGTCAAATTAAAGAGTTTTTTTGCAGGAACCAATCATGGCCCTTGGCGTATGCGACTGATCACCACCATTTTGTATGAGAACCTCAGGCTGGCCCTGGCATCTATCCGGAGCCACCTGTTGCGTGCATCCCTGACGGTGCTGATCATTGCTTTTGGGATCATGGCACTGGTAGGGATACTGACAGCCATTGACTCCATCAGGCTATCCATCACAGAAAATTTTGCCCGTCTGGGAGCCAGCAGCTTCTCTATCCGTAACCGCGAGATGTTTGTTCAAGCCGGAGGCGGGCCTTCCCAGGTATTTGAACGGATATCTTATGAAGAGGCCCTGGCCTTCAAAGAGCAGTATGATTTTCCGGCTTCCGTTTCCCTGCAGGTTTTTGGAACAGGTTCTACCACTGCACGATACCGCTCAGAAGAAACCAACCCCAATATTCGTGTCCTTGGGAGTGACGAAAATTATCTGATCACTTCCGGTGCTGAAATGGCACTGGGCAGAAACTTCTCTCCGGCCGAACTGCAATACGGTGCCGATGTGGTGTTGCTGGGGCATGATGTGGCTGCCAGGCTTTTTCCGGGGGATGCAGACCCCCTGGGGAATTTCGTCTCCATTGCCAACATGCGTTACCAGGTGATAGGGGTGATCGCCCAGCAGGGCACCGGCCTGGGCATCTCAGACGACCTTAACTGCATCATCCCCTACATGACGGTGAGACAAAACTTCTCCCGGCCCAACATGAATTATACCATCAATGTCAGTGCCAACGAAATGGATCTGCTTGATGAAGCCATCAATGAAGCAACGGGCCTTTTTCGCGTCATCAGGGGAGTTCGTTCCGGAGATCCCAACAGTTTTGATATCGCCAAAAGTGACAACATCGCACAGGCACTCATAGAAAACATTCGTTTTGTCACCCTGGCTGCCACCATCATCGGGTTGATCACGCTGATGGGTGCGGCCATCGGCTTGATGAACATCATGCTGGTATCAGTGACCGAGCGCACCCAGGAGATCGGTATCCGAAAAGCCCTGGGGGCTACTAAAGCTGTCATCAAACAACAGTTTCTTTCTGAGGCCGTTGTTATTTGCCAGATAGGTGGTGCTGTAGGCATTGTCCTGGGCATCCTGGCTGGAAACGGAATATCCGCGCTGGTCGGCAACCCGTTCATTGTCCCCTGGCTGTGGGTCATCTCCGGCGTATTGCTTTGCTTTGGTGTGGGCGTGATCGCAGGCTACTACCCTGCGGCAAAAGCTTCCAGGCTCGATCCGATCGAATCGCTCAGGTACGAATGATGGGGCGTGGGCGTGAAAACCTGTTCCGGGAGTGCAAAATAATGACAAGAGACACCAACGTGACAACTGCCTCGACAAACAGCGGAACGATCATCTGATGGAGGTCCCATATGACCGGTTGAAAAAAAAACACAGATCGAATAACAGTAATTTACAGGCTGGAAAGATATGATCAAACTGACAAAGATCGTGGCAACGATTTCCGATCGCAAATGTGACCCGGACTTTATCCAGGCGCTATTTGAAGATGGAATGGATGTGGTACGGGTCAATACGGCCCACCAAAAGCCCGAAAAAACACTCAGGATCGTCAAGAGTGTAAAAAATGTGTCCAAAAGGATCGCCGTGATGGTTGACACCAAAGGACCGGAAATACGGACCAACGATTCGGAAGAAGAAATTTCGGTTGAAAAAGGGCAGGAGGTCCGCATGACGGGACATGCTAACAGGCCTTCCGGCAAAGGTTGCGTATATGTTAATTACCCAGGCTTTGCCGACCACCTTGAGGAAGGCAAACAGATCATGATCGATGACGGGCATATTGCTCTGACAGTGGTTGAAAAGCATGACGGGTACCTTATCTGCCGCGTGGAGAATGGGGGTGTGATCAAACCCCTCAAAAGTGTTAACCTGCCCGGTACCACTATTGACCTGCCCTCCCTCAATGAGAAAGACCTGGAATACATCGATTTTGCCATCAAGCATCGTTTGGATTTCATCGCCCATTCTTTTGTGAGAAACAAGGAGGATGTCCTGGCTATCCAGGAAATCCTTGACAGGCACGATAGTCCCATCAAGATCATTGCCAAGATCGAAAACCAGCAAGGGGTAGATCATATTGATGAGATCCTTGACCATGTATATGGTATCATGATCGCGCGTGGCGACCTGGCCATTGAACTGCCTGCCGAGCGCATCCCGGGCCTCCAGGCCAATATGATCCAAAAATGTGTGCAGCGCAAAAAGACGGTGATTGTGGCCACACAGATGCTGCATAGCATGATCGATAATCCGCGCCCCACCAGGGCAGAGGTAAGCGATATCGCCACGGCCGTTTTCTCTGGAACTGACGCGGTGATGCTCAGTGGCGAAACGACCTTCGGGAAGTACCCCCTGGAGGCGGTGCGCATGATGACCAAAACACTCAGGGAAGCCGAAAAAGACAATCGTTTTTCCGTGGATAGCGAAGTGATGCCCCACGACAATCCGATATCCGTGTTCTTGTCCAAAACGGCGGTACGTTCCACACAGATCATCAACACCAAAGCCGTCATCACCGACACCGATACCGGCAAAACCGCACGATACCTGTCAGCCCACAGAGGAAGGATCCCCGTCTATGCCCAATGCTATGATGAAAGGGTGATGCGGGAACTTGCCCTCAGTTACGGGGTCAGGGCCGACTACATGCGTCTGCAACTGTCAAAACAGGAGTTTTTGCAAGCCACCTTGTTGCACCTTCTCGAAAAGGATGAGATAAAGCCGGAGGACCTTATCGTTGTGCTGGCAGGCAACTTTGGGAAACTGGCCGGCCCGTCTTTTGTAGAGATCAGTACCGCCAGAAATATGCTGTCGGACGAAAAGCATGAGACAAGATGAGTTGTTCCTGGAGAACCATGATTGGCGAATGGGGATCTGCCTTCACATTATTCCCATTGCAGGGTAGCGAACAGGTGACGTATGTCTTCTTCAAAAAAACCGATGACAGGGGCGAGGGAATCGTTGTTGGGGGTTACGTCGAAATACAAGGCACCCCTTAAAAAGTGGCTGACGCTGTCGGTGGCATAAAACTGCAGCGGTGATGCTGCTTCCTTTCCCCTGATGTGGAACAACACACCGTATACCTGGTTTTCACCGTGTGTAATGATCTCTTCATGTATGGCCGTGGCTTTTGGGATATGCCTGTGGACGAAAGTGCGGGCATCATCAAAATAGCCACGTAGCTGTTCCCTGTCCTCCACTTCCTTATAACTCAGATGGACACGCCCCAGAAACGCCGGGAAAACAATGTCTGCCCAGTATGGCTCGGCTGTTTCCCTGGTATCAGGCGCAAACGATGAGTACGCAGGATGTTCGAAGCGGTAAGGGTATGCTGAATCAAATGTCTGATATGCTTTCTCCGGCAAGGCAATACGAAAGTAGGCCCGAGGCCTGGGCGTATTGTTTTGCTGGCAGGAAACAACAAAAAAAAGTGGTATGGTCAGGAGAAAGATTATTCTCATCGGGTCATTCAATCCGTTTTACTTTGATCCTTTTGATGCGGCGCCTGTCAACCCCCTCTATTTCAAACTCAAATTGACCGTATTTTATTTTTTCACCCCTGTAAGGAATCTCCTGTTTGATTTCAAGGATGAGGCCGGCAAGGGTGTCCGCCTCACCTTTCACCTCATTGAATACATCGTCTTCCACCCCGGCAATCTTACAAAAGTCCTTCAGTAGGGTTTTTCCCTCAAACACGAACGTGTTTGCATCAAGCTTGGAGTAGATGGCTTCCTCCATGTCGAACTCATCATTGATCTCGCCAACGATCTCTTCCAGGATATCCTCCAGGGTAACAAGCCCGGATGTGCCGCCATATTCATCCACCACAATGGCCAGATGGATCTTTTTCTCCTGGAACTCCTTCAGCAGGTCATTGATGCGTTTGCTCTCCGGAACAAAAAATGCACTTCGCAACAGTTTTTGCCATTGAAAGTCATCCCCTTTTTCAAGGTGGGGCAACAGGTCTTTGATGTATAATATCCCTTCCACATTGTCGAAACTGTCGCGATATACGGGTATCCTGCTGTATCCGGCTTCCTGAATGATGTTGATCAGTGCCTGGAAGGGGGTGTTGTATTCAACGGCCACCACATCGAGGCGCGACTTCATGATCTCACGCACATAGGTGTTGCCGAATCTTACGATGCCGCGGAGCAGCTTCTTGTCTTCTTCGTTACCGGTGTCGTGGGTGGTGATCTCCAGGGCGTGCGACAACTCAGACATGCTCAGGTTGGGACGCTTCTTCTCCATGCGCTTGTCGATGATGCGGGTGGTTTTGACCAGCAGGGAGCTCAGGGGCTGAAAGGCCTTTCTCAACACCAGCAGCGGGACCGCCATCGCGGCTGAAAAACGGAGGGGATGGCGCGAGGCATATACCTTTGGCAGCACTTCTGCAAAAAGCAGTATCAAAAAAGTAACCAGCGCCACCTGCACAACGAATGCCAGAATGGGGTGTAAGGTCATCTCAAAAAATGCCCTGAACACAATGGTCGACAAGATAATGATGGCAATGTTGATCACGTTGTTGGCAATGAGGATGGTAGCCAACAGCTGGTTCGGGCGCTCAAGAAGGGCCATGATCCTGCTGTCACTTGCCCTTTGTTTTTTTCTGAAGCCTTCGATGTGATTATGGGTCAAAGAAAAAAATGCAATTTCAGAACCCGATACCATGGCCGAGAAAAACAATAATACGAGGATGGCGCCCAGGCCAATGAGGGCTTCGAAAGAAAAGTCATGGATTAGCAATTGAAGTTGTGCTGCCAGGCACGAATAAGGATCAGGTGAATCTTCCAAGGTTGCCTTTTGTTCTTGATTTAATACAAAAGTACATGATTTTTTTTTCATGTGACATACCACAAAGACAAGTGAAAAAATTTGCGGGGTTTTACAATTGACATAGGCTTGTTTTTTTTGTACTTTTTCTTTGGCTTTCATCCCAAAAAGCATCTTATAAAATATTAATTTTGGAAAATGTTTAAAGGGCTCATATACCTGCACTTCTGTCTGCTTTTTTCTGCAATGCATGTATATGCTACCCATGATGTGGTTTCCGGGCGTGTTATCGATGCTCAAACACGCGATCCGCTGGCTTTTGTCAACCTGGTGATCCACGACTCCCGCTCCGGAGGGATGACAGATATCGATGGCTTTTTTCGTTTGACCCATCACCAACCCATCCGCTCCGTGCAGTTAAGCTATGTGGGTTACGAGACAAAGACCTATCGGCCGGACCCCGGGAAGGATCATCATGTGGTTGCACTGCATCGAAAACCCGTCGAACTTGCTGAAGTAGTCGTAATGCCTGGTGAGAATCCGGCACATCGTATTGTTGAAAACGCAATCCGGCATCGCGATGTCAACAATCCGGAAAACCTCTCCGCTTTTTCGTATAATTCATATAATAAATTTGTCTTTACCGGGGAAATGGATGCACCCGGGGATGGTCACGGAACGTCTGGTAACGACACCATCGCCGACAGGATCTCCAAATACCTGGCACAGCGGCATTTTTTCCTGATGGAGACGGTGACCGAGCGCCGCTTCCGTTATCCCGGCCATAGCAATGAAACCATCCTTGCATCACGGATATCAGGGGTGCAGCATCCCCTCTTCGCCCTGTTTATGTCACAGATGCAATCATTTTCCTTTTATGATGATTATATTGAGATTGTTGGCGAGCGATACCTGAGCCCGCTTGCACCGCGCAGCACACGGCGCTATTTTTTTTTACTTGAAGACAGTACCTATACGGGAAATGATACTGTTTTTGTGATTTCATACCGCCCTTTAAGGGGGCGTATCTTCGAGGGGATGAAAGGGGTGATGTATATCAACTCCAATGGCTGGGCACTGCAGTCGGTAATCGCTGAACCCGCTTATGCCGAGGAAGGTGCGCGTGTCAGGATACAGCAAAACTATGAGCTGATCGAAGGCCGCCAATGGTTCCCAACACAGCTGAACACTGATTTTGAGCTGGCAGATATCCCCGACCTCATGGGGTTTAAGATCCTGGGTACAGGCCGCACCTATCTTCAGGATATCAAGATTGAACCACCATTAACACGACGCGACTTTTCTCCTTTCCATGTGGAGTTCTCACCCGAAACCATTGTTGAAGATGATGCGTTTTGGGATGATTTTCGCCGGGACACCCTTACATTCCGTGAACTAAACACTTATCATTACCTCGACAGCGTTGCAGAAGAGATAAACCTCGACCGCCGCATCGAGAGGCTGGAAACATTGTTCGGAGGGTATTGGCGAATTGGAGTCTTCGATGCTGACATCAGCCGGCTGTTGCGTTACAATAAACACGAAGGTCTCAGACCAGGTTTTTCATTGCAGACAAATGACCGCCTATCCCGAATCATTCGATTCAACAGCTTTGCAGGATACGGTTTTGGTGATGGGACACTGAAGTATGGAGGAGGCGCAAGCTTTCTGGTCGACCGGTTGAGCGATATGCGTGTGGGATACGATTATCAATATGACGTTGAGGAACGTGGAGGTGCTGATTTTCTTGCTTCTCCGCAAGGCCCCCTTTCGACCCAAAACCTGCGTGGCTTCTTCCTGGAAACAATGGATCTTGCAGAAACACATTCAGCATGGCTCCAGTTCCGCACATTTCGTAACTATCTTACCGTGCGCACCTATGTGAATGTTGAAGAGGTCAGCTTTTCGGACAATTATCGATATGCTTCAGACACCGACGATTACAGGATGCTCGATGGCCAGACACGTTTTTTTGAAACAGGCGCTCAGTTTCGTCTGGCATATGGTGAGCGTTTGATCATCTCACCCAGGCAAATCTTCGCCCTTTGGGGCGATTATCCGGTAATGCAGCTGAATGTTGCCCGTGGCATGGAACGTTTCCTGGATGGTGAGTATGATTACTGGCGTTTGGAAGCGAAGGTTCAAAAACAATTCACTATCCCCATGCTGGGCAGGCAAAGATGGGTCCTGAGGGCTGGGTATTTTTCCGGAGAAGCCCCGTGGAACAAGCGTTTCAATGCACCGGCAACCTACAGGAAATTTTCTGTCACCACAACAGATGCTTTTGCCACCATGCGCATGGACGAATTTGTCTCGGACCGCTATGTTGCTCTTTTTTGGTATCACCATTTTGAAAACCTGCTCTATCGGGGTGAAAAATTTAACCCGCAATTTGTATTGCTTGCAAATATTGCATTTGGAGACATGCGTGACAGAGATAAACACCACAATGCCGGCTTCAACACAATGGAAAAAGGATATTTTGAGTCGGGTTTCGCCATTCTTGACCTCCTTGGCTCGGGTTTTTCCAGCCTGGGGCTTGAGTTTGCCTACAGATATGGCCCCAATGCGTTCCCTGCATTTAAGGACAACTATACCCTGCGCCTAAGCTACACCTTTCTCTTTTGAACAGTTCACTGGCACAACAGCTAATTGTCATCGGCATACCACTCGGCGTAAGCGGAAGATGTTTCGTGGAGGCGCAAAGAGTGCAAGGATACACCACTGGGCAGGGCGGCACTGATTTTGGCTGCAAAATCGTGAACCATGTTTTCGCAGGTGGGCTGGTAAGGCAGGAGTGCCACCTTCCCAAAGAGCTTATTGTCTTTGGCCATTTCAGCATGCGGGGTGTCTGCGTTTACCAATAGTGTGTGGTCGAAAGGATCAATGACCGTTTCACGCACGATCTTCTTCAGGACAGAAAAATCGATGATCATGCCGTGTTTGGGACTCCCCGGATCATTCAGCGGACAGCCTTGCACCGTCACAAAAAGCTGATAGCTGTGCCCATGAATGTTTTTGCACGGACCGTCGTACGCCCACAATGCGTGGGCCGCCTCAAAACGAAAACGTTTGGTAATACGGATTACGGGTGTTTTTGTCATCTTACAATGTTTTGAGTGACCCGCCGATGGTCAGTAGCGGATAGTGTATGTATATACTTTGGGCGCTTTCCGTTTTTTGGAAGGATCCTCAACGGCATCACCTTTTTTCTTCCTGTCTGCAGATGCATAGGTGAAGGATATCTTTTGTTTTTGATGGTGTTTGATCCTGAAAGGGATTTTGATCTTGTTGTCGGTGATTACGCGCAATCCCCTGTTCTTGACAGACTGATACTGCAACATGCCGGTCAGCCGGATCGCCTCTTCATCGCATCCGTAACCAAGTCCTTTGACGATCTCCGGTTCAATGACCTCTCCTTTGCCTGTTACCTTGTATTTTATAATCACATCACCCTCAATGCCCCTTTCCAGGGCCTCTTTGGGATATTGCAGGTTTTCCCTGATAAACTTTTTCAACAAATCACGGCCACCATCAAGATGGGGCAGTTTTAGAAATTTCTTTTCACGTTTATCCATGTTGACCAACGGTTTGTTCGTGCAGTTCTTTAATGAAACGTATGACATGTTTGTTAAACTGGGCCGGCTGGTCTACATTGCAAACATGTCCTGAGTTGGTTATGGTGACCAATGATGCCATTGGATTGTCTTTTACCAGGCTTTGTACCGGGCGCAGAAAGAGGTGGTCTTCGTCACCCATGAGATATAACGTGTCTATCTCAGGATTTTGTTCTGTGTGAAACTGGAGCAGGGGATTGACATCCCTGAGCAACTTGAACCATCGGTTGATCTCGCGGCGGTATATTTTTTGTGCTTCTTTGATGAACAGCATGCGGCTCTCTTTGTGTCTTTTGTTGGGCATCAGGATGCGTGCAAAGAGGCGGTAAAGCCACATAAAGGGGATTACCGGCTTAAACACTTTGGCTACCAAAACCAGGAAACGCGACCGGATATTTAACCGCGTGATGGCGCCGGCAAGGATCATGGATTGTACCCTGTCGGGCTCGATCTCGGCAATAACGCGGATCAGGATGGTGCCCAGCGAAACCCCCATGAAGTGGCTTTTTTGTATTTGGAGATGATCCAGGACTTTCAACACGTCAAGGCTGATGTCTTCGAAGGTATATTCCCTTCCAAGATAGGCTGCAAAAAGGTCACGGGACCGCCCATGGCCACGAAGGTCGACAACCAGCAAATTGAAATGCTTGATGAGCTCCCTGATCTGTTTGTGCCAGACGATAGAGCTGCCGCCTACGCCATGGACGAGGGTCACCCAGGGAGCATCAGGCTTGAGGATGAATGTCTTGTGAAAAAGTATTTCCCCCGCCGGACTACCAGCCGCCCCTTTCGATGGATCTGACATCAGCGGCATGACTTCATCCTGAGAACCTGTATCTTTTGCATTGTGCGTTCCACGTTGCCTGTTTGTCATTTTGCGTTGCTTGCTCCTTCCCCGAAATCTTGTAAATCAAATGATTATTTTCTTCGCTTACAAAGGGTTGGTCAAATCAAAATCCACCCTTAAACGTTTTTCCCCGTCACGCTCCAGCCTGTAGGTAAAGGTGGAGAAAGCCTCATCGATCCTGATGGTCCAGACATTTCCACCACCTCCCTCAATGAGCTCTGCTGTATATTCATCGGCCGGGAAGTGTTGAACAAAAGCTGTGCCGGAATCATCGGCATAACCTCCGTAAAGGCTCTCTTCTTCCGGGGTGCCATCCGGATACCTGTGGTCATGCCGCAAACGCAACCTCCCGTCTTCAACAAGGAACATCCATGTGCGGGAGGTGTCTTCGCCAACATGGAAAGGTACGAGGAGGCGGTCACTCTCGCAAACTTCAACATGCATGACCATTTCATAATCTTCCCACCCGGACGCATGGTGACTTCTGAATATTTGCTCACCGGCAAAGGACTGGCCGCACAATCTGGCCAGATTGCTGAAAAATTCCTGTTGTGTTTCTGAAATAAGCTCCCCCACGACGGGTTCCGGAACCTCTTCAGCGGGCCTGTGACGCGGCCAGCAGGCAGTAGCCAGGGCCATTGCTAATACCATAAAAAATAATGTGCTGTTTTTCATTTGTTTAAGTTTACGTTGTTCGTTGTATTTCAGGTTCTTGTGTATTGATTCAAGGTTTTTGTTTTAAAAGTGATGACGGAAGATGGATGACAGATGACGGGAAAAAGACATTCATCCTCCTTAGGGCTTCCGGGTTCCGGCTTCGAGCTTATATACGATCATCCTCCGGGGGTGTCTGGCTAACGTCATGGCCTGGTTCATGACTGTCGATTTGTGTGTTTGTCATATGGTTCAATGTGCAAAGATAATGCTTTCGTAATTGGTTTTGATGATCGTGTCGCGCCAATGATCATTTTATATGGTCCGGGTTTTCTGTTTATATGTTTTTCATTGTCTTTGTGTCAATTGAAAAGTGTCATGTACATTTTTCCTGTAAAAAAGCCCCATCATCTTGTATGTTGACAGATGAACGACGGAACGAAAGACAATTTCAACAGTGTGGGCATCTGCAAACATGTAATTGACCGGGCCTGTGGGGGGATAAACCCGCCTTTGATGGATCTGCCTGTAAAGCATGCACAAACATGTAATTGACCGGGCCTGTGGGGGGATAAATCCGCCTTTGATGGATCTGCCTGTAAAGCATGCACAAACATGTAATTGACCGGGCCCGTGGGGGGATAAATCCGCCTTTGATGGATCTGCCTGTAAAGCATGCACAAACATGTAATTGACCGGGCCCGTGGGGGGATAAACCCGCCTTTGATGGATCTGCCTGTAAAGCATGCACAAACATGTAATTGACCGGGCCTGTGGGGGGATAAACCCGCCTTTGATGGATCTGCGTCAAAAACAAGGCCACTTCAGAAGGGCGGGCCATCTGCAAGCAGGCAACGAGCACGGCAGTAAAAATCTGGGGAAAAACCATCATGCGGTGGTGCCGTGCGGCTTTGCCTGCGCAGACTGAAGGGGCCGTGGTTTTTAGCAGATGCATCAGAAGCGGTGATCTTTCTTTTTGGTAGCTTTTTCTTTGGATGGGAGCCA